>NZ_JBHTTQ010000101.1:0-26756 GCF_042794475.1 Streptomyces sp. NPDC056527 | reverse complement strand
GTGCGGGCGGTGGTGTGCCGCCCGCACCGGCCACGGTGCGTTTCGGGAGTGCCGAGGCCCGGTCAGGCGTCGACGCTGTCCTTCTCGGCCTCGCCGGCCTTCGCCGCCGGGATCTCGGCCGCCGCCTCGGCGACCTCGCGCTCGGCCTGCTTCTTCGAGGCGATGAGGCTGGTGATCGTGGTGACGATCAGGACGCCACCGATGACCGCGAGCGAGACCGGGATGGAGATCTCGGGGACGTGCACCCCGGATTCGTGCAGTGCGTGCAGCACCAGCTTCACACCGATGAAGCCGAGGATCACCGACAGGCCGTAGCTGAGGTGGACCAGCTTCTTGAGCAGGCCGCCGATCAGGAAGTACAGCTGGCGCAGACCCATCAGGGCGAAGGCGTTGGCGGTGAAGACGATGTACGGGTCCTGGGTCAGGCCGAAGATCGCCGGGATCGAGTCGAGGGCGAAGAGCACGTCGGTCGTGCCGATGGCGAGCATGACGACCATCAGCGGCGTCAGCACGCGCTTGCCGTTGACCTTGATGAAGAGCTTCGTGCCGTGGTACTTGTCCGCGACGCCGAACCTCTTCTCGACGGACTTGAGGAGACGGTTCTCCTCCCAGTCGTCCTCGTCCTCGTCGGCGCGTGCCTCCTTGATGAGCTTCCAGGCGGTGTAGATCAGGAACGCGCCGAAGATGTAGAAGACCCAGGAGAAGCTGGCGATGATCGTGGCGCCGGCGGCGATGAAGATCGCGCGCAGGACCAGGGCGATCAGCACACCCACCAGCAGCACGCGCTGCTGGAGGTGGGAGGGCACCGAGAACTTCGCCATGATCAGGACGAAGACGAAGAGATTGTCGACGCTGAGTGACTTCTCGGTGATGAAGCCGGCGAAGAACTCACCCGACGCCTGGCCGTTGCCGAAGACCGCCAGCCCCAGGCCGAAGAGCGCGGCCAGAACGATCCAGACGATCGTCCAGATTCCGGCTTCCTTGACCGACACGTCATGGGGCTTGCGCCCGATGAAGAAGTCGATCGCGATGAGGGCGCTCAGACCGAGAATGGTCAGCACCCAGAGAGTCGTCGAAACGTCCACTGCGCCTCCGGCGTCGTACGGCTACTTGATCAGCGTCGTCGCTGCCGGAGGTCTCTTCCACCCGGGCCGTGCGTGACGGGCCGGGCCGACGCCCCGGGATCAGACCGCTCGTGGTCTGTCCGTATTGACGGGAACGCCGCGCTTGGGGAGTACTCCCCTCCGCGCCGAGAAGACTACCCGAAGAACCAAGAGAAGGTAAAGGGCAGGGTAAAGAGGCACCAAAAGACCAGGTCAACGGCCCCATTGCCGACGCGCGTCGGCCACTTGGGCGAGGACTTGACGGAGCACCGCGCTGCCCGGCGGGAAGCGGGGCGGCTCGTACGTCCAGGCATGGCCGACCCACGGATCGGCGAGGTGGTCGTCGGCCACGGGTGTGATCCGCAGCAGGGAGCGCCACAGCGGGTCGAGCACCGGGCCGTACGCGGAGGCGTCCTCGCGATCCGCAACCAGCATGAGATGGACGCCGACGGCCGGGCCCTCGTCCGCGAGGTAGCGGAGCTGGGTGACCGCCCGGTCGTCGAAGCCGTGCGGGAAGTCGTGGACGATCAGGAGCTGCTCGGCGGTGTCCATACCGGGCGGCAGCGCGTCGGGGGCTCCCGCCCTCAGCGCCATCTGGACCAGGTCGACGCGCTCGGTCAGCCGCGCGAGGACGGCGGCGACCCCGGCCGCCCCGGCGGCCGGCGGCCCGGCCAGGACGCCCGCCTCGACGAGCGGGGCGAGTGCGGCGGCTCCGGAGCCCGCCGGGTCGACGACATGGACGGCGAACTCACCGGACGGGTACACGGCGAGGAGCCTCGCGGCATGCGCGACGGCCGTGTCCAGGGCGAGCCGGCGCAGCTCGGTCTCGTCGAGGAGCCCGGCCGCCTCGGAGTGGCCGCGTCCGGAGTCCACCCAGAGCCCGCGCTCGAGCGGCAGCCTGACGAGCATCGGGATGCGCAGGTCGGTCCGCTCGGGCAGATGGAGGTCGCCCAGGCGCAGCGCCATCGGCACCTCCATGGGGACGCGGTACGCGTGCCATACGGGGTTGTCCCAGCGGGCGTAGGCGGCGGGCAGCGCCGGTTCGACGACCTCGGACTCGGCGACGAGCTGGGCGAGGTCCCGGTCGAGGGCTTCCTTGGCGCGGGCGGTGAGCTCGTCGTGCTTGGCGCGGGCCGCCTCGCGGGCGACGTCCCCCGCGCCGCCGATACGGCTGCGCGGGTCGGAGAGCGCGCGGTCGAGCTCCTGGTCGAGGCGGGACTCGGCGAAGTCGCAGGCGCTGCGGTACGCGGCGGTGGTGCGGGCCAGGTCCTCGAACATGCCCCACACCTGGTTGTAGAGCCGCTCGTCCATGGACCAGCCGCTGGCATCCCCGGCGACGGGAACGGGAGGTCCCTGCTGCGGCTCGGGGTCCGGCGTCGCACGGCGGGGGTGGGCGTAGCTGATCGGACCGCCGGTGCCGCCCGTGGGCGCCTGCGGGGGCGTCACCTGCACGGTCGGCGCGGGATCGGGCGGGCGCGTCGGTTCGGGTCCGCGTGCCGGGTCGGACCCGGGCATGGTGTCCGCCCCGGTGGTGGGCGCCGCGTGGCGCACGCGCTCCGTCTCGGGGACGCGCGGGGGTGGGGCGGAGACCGAGCGGGCCAGGCCCCGGGCCACGGCTTCCAGGATCGACGCGGCCAGGTCGGCGGGGCGCTCCAGGCCCTGGTCGCCGAGCATGGCGGCCAGGCCGCCTTCGTAACCCTGGCCCATGGCGCGGACCTTCCAGACGCCCTGGCGGCGGTACAGCTCCAGGGCGACGACGGCGGATTCGCGGTCGAGGCCGGTGATCGTGTAGCTGGCGATCTCGGTGCCGTCGAGCCCGGTGACGGCGACGAAGGGGGCCTCGACGGCGCCGAAGCGGACCGGGCCGCCGACGCCGACGGGGAGCGCCAGGAGGACGGAGACGCGGTGCACGGCGGTCGGGAGCGCTTCCAGATCCACGGCGAGGCGGTGGTCGGCGGCGGCCTGCTGGGAGACCTCCACACCGGGCAGCGAGGGCGAGCCCGGGTGGGCGATCCACTCGACGCCGGGGACCGTGCCCCGCTCGTCGCCGAGGGTGGCGCCGGCGACGACCGGATGGCCGGCCGAGACCCGGATCTCCAGTCGGGTGTCGGGCAGGGGATGGTTCTGCCCCCGGACCAGCTCGGCCGTCATCGACTCTGTCCCCTCGGCTTGCGTCGTTCTGTCTGTGCGGACTACGGGCGGATCATGTGGGACAGCTCCCGGTGGCCTGCCGCCTCCGGGAGCTGTGGGTGCGCCTGCGGTGCCGGCCTACAGGTGCGGCAGGATCGCGGGCATGAGGTCCTGGAACGTCCGGCCGTTGGCCGGGTTGCCCAGGGCGGTCATCTGCCAGCCGGAGCCGGCCCGGTGCACCTTCGCCATGATCTGCGCGGTGTACTGGCCGCCGCCGTCCAGGGTGTAGCGCGCGAGCTCCTGGCCGTTCGTCTCGTCGACGATCCGGCAGAACGCGTTCTGCACCTCCTGGAACGTCTGGCCGGTGAACGAGTTCACCGTGAAGACGATCTGGTCGATGTGGACGGGGACGCGCTGGAGGTCGACCAGGATCGACTCGTCGTCGCCGCCCTGACCGGCGCCGCCCACCAGGTTGTCACCGGTGTGCCGGACCGAGCCGTCGTCACTCACGAGGTGGCGGAAGAAGACGACGTCCACCGGCTGCTTGTCGGCGAAGAGCACCGCGGAGGCGTCCAGGTCGACCTCGCGGGTCCGCGAGCCGAACAGACCGCGACGGGGCGCCGCCTGCCAGCCGAGCCCCATCCGTACGGACGTCAGGCTGCCTCCGCCCTGCTTCTCCAGGCTGATGGCCTGACCCTTGGTCATGTTGACCGTCACGCGCTGTCCCCTCTCCTAGCGATCCCCGCGGCCGCCCTCTGCTGTGCGTGCGGTTGCCAGCACCCTACGCAGCGGCAGTGACAACGCAGCAGACGCGGTCGCGTTTTGTGTCGGTCTTGCAACACACCGGCGGCTTATTTCACCCCGGGCGTCAGGCCAGCCCCGCCTCCCTCATCTGGCGCAACTCCTTCTTCAACTCGCCCACCTCGTCACGCAACCGCGCGGCCACCTCGAACTGCAGCTCCGCCGCCGCAGCCCGCATCCGGTCGGTCATCTCCTCGATGATCGCGGCCAGTTCGGCGGCCGGCCGGTCGCCGAGCTCGACCGTGGAGCCCGCCTTGCCGCCCTTGCCCCTGCCCTTGGTGGAGTGCGCGGCGAGAGAGGGCACGGGCGCCTTGGCGCCCTTGGCGTCCTTCTCGTTGCGGTAGCCGGTGCCGAGCAGCTCCTCGGTGTCGACCTCCTCGCGCGCGATGGTGGCGACGATGTCGTTGATCTTCTTGCGCAGCGGCTGCGGGTCGATGCCGTTGGCCGTGTTGTACGCGATCTGCTTCTCACGGCGCCGGTTGGTCTCGTCGATGGCCTTCTCCATCGCCGGCGTGATGGTGTCCGCGTACATGTGGACCTGGCCGGAGACGTTGCGCGCCGCGCGGCCGATGGTCTGGATCAGCGAGGTGCCGGAGCGCAGGAAGCCCTGCTTGTCGGCGTCGAGGATGGCGACGAGGGAGACCTCGGGCAGGTCGAGACCCTCACGGAGCAGGTTGATGCCGACCAGGACGTCGTACTCGCCGGCGCGCAGCTCGCGCAGCAGCTCGATACGGCGCAGGGTGTCGACGTCGCTGTGCAGATAGCGGACCTGGATGCCGAGCTCCAGGAAGTACTCGGTGAGGTCCTCGGACATCTTCTTGGTGAGCGTGGTGACCAGCACCCGCTCGTCCTTCTCGGTGCGCAGCCTGATCTCGTGGACCAGGTCGTCGATCTGCCCCTCGGTGGGCTTGACGACGACCTGGGGGTCGACCAGGCCGGTGGGGCGGATGATCTGCTCGACGAAGCCGTCACCGCGGGAGAGCTCGTACGTGCCGGGGGTGGCCGAGAGGTAGACCGTCTGGCCGATCCGCTTCTGGAACTCCTCCCACTTCAGCGGGCGGTTGTCGAGCGCGGAGGGCAGCCGGAAGCCGTGGTCGACCAGGGTGCGCTTGCGGGAGGCGTCGCCCTCGTACATGGCGCCGATCTGCGGAACGGTGACATGCGACTCGTCGATGACGAGGAGGAAGTCCTCGGGGAAGTAGTCGAGGAGCGTGTTGGGCGCGGAGCCGGGCTCACGGTCGTCGAAGTGCATCGAGTAGTTCTCGATGCCGGAGCAGGAGCCGATCTGGCGCATCATCTCGATGTCGTACGTGGTGCGCATCCGCAGGCGCTGGGACTCCAGCATCTTGCCCTGCTTGTCCAGCTCGGCGAGCCGGCCCTCGAGCTCGCGCTCGATGCCGTTGATCGCCTTCTCCATGCGCTCGGGTCCCGCCACGTAGTGGCTGGCGGGGAAGACGTACAGCTCCCGGTCCTCGCTGATGACCTCGCCGGTGAGGGGGTGGAGCGTGGAGAGCGCCTCGATCTCGTCGCCGAACATCTCGATGCGGACCGCGAGCTCCTCGTAGACCGGGAAGATCTCGATGGTGTCGCCGCGGACCCGGAAGGTGCCCCGGGCGAACGCCACGTCGTTGCGGGTGTACTGGATGTCGACGAAGCGGCGCAGCAGCTGGTCGCGGTCGATCTCCTCGCCGACCTTGAGCGGGACCATCCGGTCCACGTACTCCTGGGGCGTGCCGAGGCCGTAGATGCAGGAGACGGAGGCGACCACGACGACGTCGCGCCGGGTGAGGAGGCTGTTCGTCGCGGAGTGGCGCAGCCGCTCGACCTCCTCGTTGATCGAGGAGTCCTTCTCGATGTAGGTGTCCGACTGCGGGACGTACGCCTCGGGCTGGTAGTAGTCGTAGTACGAGACGAAGTACTCGACCGCGTTGTTCGGCAGGAGCTCGCGGAACTCGTTCGCCAGCTGGGCGGCCAGTGTCTTGTTCGGCGCCATCACCAGCGTGGGGCGCTGCAGCTTCTCGATCATCCAGGCGGTGGTCGCCGACTTGCCGGTGCCGGTGGCGCCCAGGAGGACGACGTCCTTCTCGCCCGCGCGGATGCGCCGCTCGAGGTCGGCGATGGCCGTCGGCTGGTCGCCGCTGGGCTGGTAGGGGCTGACGACCTCGAAAGGCGCCAACGTACGTTCGATCTGGGAAACGGGCCGCATGTGACCACCGTACGACCCCCCACTGACAGTCGGGCCGGGAACGGCTCGGCGGCCGCCCGGCGGTCCGCTCCTACCAGTCCTGGGAGCGGTGTCCGCCGCGGACCGCTCCCTTGCGCCCGCCCCGGCCGGAGGGCGGACGGGCGGACCAGTTCGCGGGCTCGCCGTAGCCGGAGGCGCGGCGCGGGGCGGGGACCCCGGGGCGGTGCGGGCTGTGGGCGGCGGGGCGCTGCCAGTCCGGGTCGCCCATCACGAGCAGCGGGTCGAACATGACGACGACCGCGGCCAGGAGGAGGAAGACGGCGGGCCCGATCAGCATCGGCAGGAGGAGCGAGGTGGCGGTGTCGCCGGTGCCGACGACGGCGCCGTCGCCGTGCAGATGGACGTTGACGGCGGCCATGGCGGTGTAGTGCATACCACTGACGGCGAGGCCCATCACGAGGCTCGCACCGAGGCTGGCCAGAAATCCGTGCACCGAGACGGCCGCCCAGAGGGCGGTGGTGGCCGCGACGACGGCGATGACGACGGAGAGCGCCACGGTGAGCGTGTCGTACTCGATGCGCCCCTGGAGACGCATCCCCGCCATGCCGAGATAGTGCATGGTGGCGATGCCGAGCCCGGTGATGGTGCCGCCGGTGACCAGGGTGAGCGCGGTGGCCCCGCGGTAGCCGACGATGAAGATGCCGATGCCGACCATCACGACGGCGACGGCCAGGCTCGCGAAGGTGATGGGCCGGTCGTAGCTGATCGGGGCCTGCCGGACGGAGAAGCCCATCATCGCGATGAAGTGCATCGTCCAGATGCCGGTGCCTATCGCGGTCGCCCCCAGGGCCAGCCAGCCGGCCTTGAAGGTGTCCCGGTGACGCAGCGATCTGATGGTGCAGCGCAGCCCCAGGGCCCCGCCGAGGCAGGCCATGAGATAGGCGGCGACCGGCGTCACGAGGCCGTAGCTGAATCCGTCGACCGTGCCCTGCATGAGCGTGTGCCCTCCACCCGTCGTGCAACGTCGTCCGAAAACAGTCGGTACCGCTGAGTAGTCCTATCGGGGCGAGATTATGGCGCGCGGGGCGCCGCTCGACCATGTGGTCCGGGATTTGGCTTCGGCGAGACCGAGAAGTGACCGGGCCGTGACGGCGGCGATGTCGGTGGGCGGTCGTACCGTGATCTCCATGGACACCACGGTGGAATGGACGGTCGTGGCGAGCGACATCGGCCCGCTGCTGCTCGCGGCGACCGACCGCGGGCTGGTGAGCGTGGTCTTCCACGCCGACGAGGCGGTGCGGGACGCGGCGCTCGAGCGGCTGGCCGGTCGGCTCGGCGCGGAGCCGGTGCGGAGCGAGTCCGGTCGGCTCGCCGAGCCGATACGGCAGCTCGGGGAGTACTTCGCGGGCGGTCGCCACGACTTCGATCTCGCCCTCGACTGGACGCTGACGACCGGATTCAACCGCCAGGTGCTGCGTGAGCTGGCGGAGGGCGTGCCGTTCGGGACGGTCGTGGGGTACGGAGACCTGGCCCGGCGGGTCGGGCAGCCGGGCGCGGCCCAGGCGGTGGGGGCGGCCATGGGCGCCAATCCGCTCCCGGTGGTCGTGCCGTGCCACCGGGTGGTGGAGAGCGACGGCGGGATCGGCGGCTTCGGGGGCGGTCTGGAGACCAAGCGGACGCTGCTGGCGCTGGAGGGCGTGCTGCCGCAGCCGCTGTTCTGAGGCGAACCCCGCCCCCCAGGGTGCCCCTAGGGGGTATTCGGGGGGTGGCGTTCCCATCGGCCGGAACGGCTGGCACACTCCCGTAAGTGACCAAGACCCCCAGCGCCCCTGACGCCGCCGATGCGGCGGAAATATCCGCCCCTGTCGCGGCCGCCGCACTGCCGACGCTCCGGCGTCGCATCCAGGCTGTGCTGATCGCCAGCCAGATCCTCGGCGGACTCGGTATCGCCATCGGCGTCGCCCTCGCGGCGGTCCTGGCCAAGGAGGTCAGCGGCACGGAGGCGCTGGCGGGTCTCGCCTCCACGGCCTCGGTGGCCGGTCCCGCGCTGCTCGCCATGCCCCTCGCCTCCCTGATGGGCTCCCGCGGACGGCGGCCGGGCCTCGTGCTCGCCTACCTGGTGGGCGCGCTGGGGGCCGGTGTCGTGGTCCTCGGGGCGGTCGCCGACAACTTCCCTCTGCTCCTCGCGGGCCTGGTCGGCTTCGGCGCGGGCTCCTCGGCCAACCTCGCCGCCCGCTTCGCGGCCGCGGACCTGGCCGAGCCGGACCGCAGGGGCCGGGCCATCTCCACGGTGGTGTGGGCGACGACGATCGGCGCCGTCCTCGGACCCAACGTCGCCGCTCCGGCCGGCGAGAGCGTGGCGGGCCTCGGCATTCCGGCGGCGGCCGGCCCGTTCGTCTGGGCCGCCGGGGTGTTCCTGGTCGCCGCCGTCATGGTGGCGCTGCTGTTGCGCCCCGACCCGCTGCTGACGGCCCGCGCGCTGTCGGGTGCGGAGGAGGGCGAGGCGGCGGCCGAGGGCCGTTCGCTCCGGGCGGGGATGCGGGCGGTACGGGAGTCCTCGCGGGCCCGTCTCGCGCTGGTGACCGTGGCCGTGTCCCACACCGCGATGGTCTCGATCATGTCGATGACCCCGGTGGCGCTGAGCCACCACGGCGCGGGCATCCAGCTCATCGGTCTGGTGATCAGCGGACACATCGCGGGCATGTACGCCTTCTCCCCGGTGATGGGCTGGCTGTCCGACCGGCTGGGCCGCCTCACGGTGATCGGTCTCGCGGTCGGACTGATCTCGGTCGCCGCGCTGCTCGCGGGCACGGCCGGGCCGAGTCACGGACAGACCGCGGCCGGTCTGTTCGTGCTGGGGCTCGGCTGGTCGGCCGGGCTGGTGTCGGGCTCCGCCCTGCTCACGGACTCGGTTCCGCAGGCCGCCCGGGCCGCGGTCCAGGGCCTGTCGGACTTCATCATGAACACCGCCGCCGGTGTGGGCGGGCTCGCCGCGGGGCTGATCGTCGCCCGGGCGGGTTACGACTGGCTGAACCTGGTGGGTGCGTGTCTGCTGCTGCCGATGGCGGCGCTGGCGGTGCGGGGCGCGGTGCGGCGGCCCGCCTGACGGCCATCGGGCAGGGGACCCGATCTCCCGGGTCCCCTGCCCGACCAGGCGCTGGGGGCTCGGCCTCCGGCCCGCCGACACCCCATCCCCTAGAGGCTGATGTGGTACGCCTTGCGCAGCGTCTCGTGGACCGTCCAGGTGGTCCGGTCCCCCTCGCGCAGCACGCAGGCGTCGCCCGGCCCGATCTCCAGCGTCGCGCCGCCCTCGACGGAGACGGTGGCGCGACCGCTGACGACGACGAAGAGCTCGTTCGCCTCGGTGTCGGTCACCACTCCGGGGGTGATCTGCCAGATGCCGCGCACCTGCTTGCCGTCGGCGGACTCCCAGAGGACCTTGCCGGTCACCTCGGGGGTGCCCGAGACGATCTGTTCGGGGTCGAGCGGCTCCGGCTCCAGTTCCGCATCGGGGATGTGGACGGCGAAGGAGGGGTGGTCGTGTGTCGTCATGGGCGGTGACTGTAGCGGGGACCCGGGGCCGGTCCGCCGCCAGGACCGGATGGAGGAACGCGCTCCGTTTCGCCTCCGACCAGGAGACTTCCCCGAGTTGGACGGCGGCGACGAAATCCGAAGGGCGCCTTCGGAAGCAGCTCCCGGGAGGTCACGCGGCGCGGCCGGACCGCGCCGGAGGGAGCCCCGACGACGGGACCGGGCCGCGGGGCACCGAATCCGCAGGCACGTTCGAGACGTGCCCCCAGTCGGCGTAATCAGGTCGTCCTCGACCACGGGACCGTCGTAGAAGTGACGAATGGACACTTCGGCCCCTTCGGGGGCGAAATCGCTCATACGCGCACTCCGCGAGACAGGGCGTCACGGCGCCATACGGCCGAAAACCGGGCCCAGGGGATGGCTCGCCGGCAGATGTCCCCGCTGGTCACGAGAGGCGCCTTTGGTGCGCCCAATGTTGGTCGGGGGCAATCCACCGAGCCCCCTGTCCCGCCTGGCGTGCGCGCGTCAAACTCCCCCTGGACTCGTCCCCCACCTCCGACAGGAGAGTGCGATGCCCGCGTCAGTCTTCCTCCCCCGCAGCGCCGCTCTGACCACCACCGTCCTGACGGCCGCCGCGCTGCTCGCGGTCACCGTGGCCGCCCCCGCCGCCCTCGCGGCCGACCCGGTGGCCCCCGGCGCCTCCTACAAGGCCGCGTACGACACCCTCGGTCCGCAGCGCCTCACCCCCGCCCAGCAGAGACTCGGCGCCGCCAAGCAGGCGCAGGCGGCGAGAGCGTACGACGCGGTGCGCCCCCGGGCCGCACTGGCGGGGTACAAGCTCTCCGGTGGCCTCCACCAGTCGCAGAAGACGTCCTACTGGTGCGGACCGGCCACCCTGGTGATCACCCAGTCCGCGGCCGACGAGGTCGCGGGCCGCTCGCAGCAGGACGCGGCGACCCTCCTCAAGACGAACTCCAGCGGCACCGCCTGGTACGGCGTCAACATCAACGTCCCCAGCCCTACGGGCTATCCGATGGCCGACGCGCTGAACTACCGGCTGCCCGGCGCCGGTTACGTCCCCAAGGCGCTGCCGTACACCCCGACCGCCACCGACAAGGCGAACTTCAAGCAGCACATCACACACAACACCGACCACGACTACGCGATAGCCGGCAACGCCTGGGAGGTCCCGGGCGGGCCGCACCTCGTCGGCCACCCCAACATCGAGATATTCCACTGGGTCTCGATCGACGGCTACAACACGGACTCCGCCGCCGGACAGGTCAACTACCTGGATCCGGTGGGGGGAGTGAGCACGAGCGTGATCTCCTGGGCGGGATCCGTCCCCAAGTCGGCGCACATCTCGTCCGACACCATCACCACCATCATGGGCGGCCGTGGGTACGTCTGGTAGCTCCTCCTCACCTGTCGGCGCCCGCACGGCGCTGACCCTGCTGCTGGCGGGCATCCTGATGGCGGGATGCTCGTCGGCACGGCCCGATCCGGAACCGACTCCCCGCGAGTCGTCCGCCCCGGCGCCACGGCCGAACGCGCTCGCCGCCGCGTGCGAGGTACGACTCCCCGCCAGCTGGAGCTCCGCTCTCGCGGCCGGCGAGCTGCGGGCGCCGGCCGGCGAACGGGCGGTGCTCACCGACACCGGCCCCGGCTGGACCGCCGTCCAGCTCACCGGGGCCGGGCAGCGCCGGGCCGCCCTGCTGCACGGCAGGGGCGCGCCCCGCACCCTGCTCACCCTCGCCGACCCCGTCGAACACCAGCTGCTCGCCGCCGACTTCGACGGCCGGCGGTGGGCCGTGTTCGCGGTCATGGAGGGGCGGACCCTGGACAGCCCGTGGAGCCTGTACGTCTGGGACGCCACGACCGGCACGTCACGGCGGCTCGCCCGGGCGGACCGCCCGGGCCCGCTGCCCCAGCCCGTCGTCCGCGACGGCACCGTCCACTGGGCGCAGGGGGTCGGCGACGGCAAGGCCACCGTGTACGCGGCCGCGGCCGCGGGCGGCGCCCCGCGCGCCCTGCGCACGGGGGTGATGGACGCCCCCTTCGTCGCCGGCGACCTAGTGGTGTGGCGGGAGTCGGTGGGCTCCGGGACACGGCTGACCGCCGTCTCCCGCACCGGCGCCCGGACCGCCGCTCTGCCCGACGCCCTGGCCGCGCTGCGGGACGTCCGGTCCGTGGTCTCCGACGGCAGGACCTGGGCCTGGGTGGAGGGCGAGGCCGAGCCCCGGCTGATGGTGTGGCGCACGGGAGACGCACGGCCGACGGCGGTCGTGACGACGTCCCCGGCCGTCGACGGCATGGACCAGCTGCGGATCAGCGGCCGTCTGGTCACCTGGCGCACTCCGGAGACCTCCTACGCGCTCGACCTCGGCTCCGGCTCGTACGCGCGGATCACTCCGGCCTATGGATACGCGCAGGCCAGGGGCGGTGCACTGGCCGTGGCGTACAGCGTCGGCAACGCCAAGACGTCCGGCTCCCGGCCGGTGATCCAGGTGGTGGACGCGGCGCGGCTGCCCGGCCTGCCGCACTGTGGCTGATCGTCGCCACCGAGGTTTGAGTGGTTCGCCGGTGCGCCAGAGATGGGACATGTCCACACAGGTGTCCGAAGAGGTGCGGGAGGCTCTCGACGAGGGCCGTCCCGTCGTCGCGCTCGAGTCCACGATCATCGCCCACGGTCTGCCACGCCCGCGCAATCTGGCCGTGGCTCGGGAGCTGGAGGCGCTGGTACGGGACGGCGGCGCCGTGCCCGCCACGATCGCCGTGATCGACGGCACGGCCCATGTCGGCCTCGATCAGGACGGGTTGACCCGCATCGCGGAGGATCCGTCCGTACGGAAGCTCGGCCACCGCGATCTGGCGCCCGCGCTCGCGACCGGGGCGACGGGGGCGACAACGGTCTCGGCGACGGCGTGGCTGGCCGACTCCGTCGGCATACGGGTCTTCGCCACCGGCGGGCTCGGCGGGGTGCACCGCGAGTGGAGCGAGACCCAGGACGAGTCGGCCGACCTGCGGCTGCTGTCCCGGGTCGGGGTGACGGTGGTGTGCGCGGGGGTCAAGTCGATCCTCGACGTCCCGGCGACGCTGCAGCGGCTGGAGACGCTGGGCGTGACGGTGGTGGGGTACGGGACGGAGCACTTCCCCGGGTTCTACCTGGCCTCGTCCGGAGAGCCCGTCGACTGGACCCTGAGGACACCCGAGGCGGTGGCGGGCGTGATACGGGCGCAGGACGACCTGGGCGAGCCGTACGCGGCACTCGTCGTCGCCAACCCGGTGCCGGTGGCGGACCAGTTGGATCCGGCGCTGCACGACCGGGTCCTCGCACAGGGCCTCGCGGCGGCGAAGGAGAAGGGGATCACGGGCCAGGCCGTGACCCCGTTCCTGCTGGAGTATCTGACCGTGCACACCGAAGGCGCCTCGCTGGAAGCGAATCTCGCGGCGGTGCGGGGCAATGTGCGGCTCGCCGCGCGGATCGCCGCGGCGTATGCCGAAGGCGGCGCGTGAGCGGCCTGCTGGTCGTCGGCGACGTGGTCACCGATGTCGTGGCCCGGCACGGCACCCCGCTCGCGCCCGCGACCGACACGGCGGCCGCCATCCGCACCCTGCCGGGCGGAGCCGGGGCCAACGCGGCCTGCTGGGCGGCGCGTTCGGGCTGGAGTGACGTGCGGCTGCTCGGCCGCGTCGGGACCGAGGCGGCCGACTGGCACGAGAGGGCGCTGCGCCGGGCCGGCGTGCGGCCGATGCTGGTCGCGGACGCGGACGCCGCCACGGCGACGGTGATCGCGCTGGTCGACGCGAGCACGGAGCGCACGTTCCTGACCGACAGCGGGGCCGCGCTGCGCCTCTCCCCCGCCGACTGGACCGACGCCTTCCTCGAAGGCGTGACCCATCTGCACCTGTCCGGGTATCTCTTCTTCGCCGCCCCCAGTCGCGCGACGGCGCTGCGCGCCCTGCGGGCGGCGCGGGAGGCAGGGGTTCCGGTGAGTGTCGACCCGGCTTCCACAGGGTTTCTGGAGCGGCTCGGCGTGGATCGGTTCCTGAGCGCCGCCCGGGGCGCGGGGGTGCTGTTCCCGAACGCCGACGAGGCCCGTCTGCTGACGGGCCGCGCAGAGCCGGCGCAGGCGGCCGAAGTGTTGAGCCGTGCGTTCCCGCTGGTCGTGGTCACTCTGGGCGCGGCGGGCGCGCTGGTCGCGGAGGCGGGCTCGGTGACGGGCCGGGTGACGGCGCCGGTGGTGCGGGCGGTGGACTCGACGGGGGCGGGCGACGCGTTCACCGGGGCGTTCCTGGCGGCCCGGCTCGCGGGCGCGGACCCGACGGCGGCGGCCGCGGCGGGCTGCCGGGCGGGCGCGGAGGCGGTGACGACGGTGGGCGGCCGCCCCGCGGAGAACGCCCCGGGCCGGCTCCCCGGCCCTACTCCCCGAGTCCCCGGCCCTTGAGCCCCGTCCAGGCCGGGTGGCGCGGGTCGTCGGCGCGGACGACGACGTCCGCTGTGTCGGAGGGGCCGACCTCGTTCTCGTACCGCGCGAAGGCGGGCAGGGTCCAGGACTCCTCTGTGCGGCGGGCGAGTGCGCCCGGGGAGAGCCGCAGATGGACGGTCAGGTCGAACGGGAACCAGTGCCCGAGCAGGAACGGCCCGTGCACCACGAGCACGCCCCCGGGCGGAAGTTCCACGTAGGGGCTACGGGTGGCCCGGTCACGTACGGGGTCCCAGAGGTCGGGCAGCACGCGCCCGCTCCCTCCCGCCTCCAGCGGCCCGAACACCTCGCGCCACAGCGCCCCGGTGTCGTACCAGCCTCCGTAGTACGAGTCGGGGTCCTGCTTCCCGTACTCGAAGCGGAGCGAGGCGGGCCGCAGGAACCCTTCGGTGGAGACGACGAGCACGGAGCGGCCGAGCAGTCGGAGCGCCTCGGCGATCCGCTCGGCGGTCTCACCGGTCGGCGCCGCGGGCGGACCGTCGACCGCGATCTTGAGCCTGCCCCCGCCGTCCCCGGGTTCCAGCCCGTCGACGTGCCCGGCCAGGGCATCGGACAGCCGCTCCCAGGTGATCGCTTCGACTCGCACGGGCGTGACCTTGCTCTGGGCGTCGGGGTTCGTGCACCGATTCTACGAACAGGACCTAGGAGAGGCGGAGCGCGCAGTCCGGGGCGTCCGCCGGTATCGAGAGCGGTGCGTCCTGGGGCAGCAGGCAGGTCATGTGGAGCACGACGGGCTCGGAGCCGAAGTTGTGCCCGATGTGCCGGTTCCTGAGGCCCGCGGGTTCGACGAACGCGTCCCCCGCGGAGGCCGTCTCGACCGAGCAGTCGTGCAGGATGCGGGTCAGTGTGCCCGACTGGACGACGGCGATGATCTGGCCGGGGTGGTGGTGCCAGCCGGTGGAGTCGCCCGGGGCGAGCGTGACGGTACGGAAGACGACGTCCGTACGGCCCTTGGGTGGCCTGATCCGGAGCGTGCCGCTGGAAGTGCCCTTGGCCACCAGGGTCTGAGCGGGGTGCGTGCCCCGGTCGGTGCAGACGTCGATCCCCATGGAGCAGCCCTCCCACTTCCCCACGCGGCCCCTCGGTCCAAGGCCGCCAAACAGCCCTACGCTACTCGTAAGGGGGATGACTCGAACGGGTATTGACGATCAGTCCACCGGCACCGACGCGAGCCGTGCCGGTGGTTCGACGGCGAGGCGATCGTCCCCCTCGACCTCGATCCGACCGTCGCGTACCGCCTGGCCGAGAGTCGACTCCCCGCTCGCCAGCGCCCGCAAGGTCGCGGAGTCCGTCCGCAGCCGTACGTCGGCGGCGTGGGCCGGCGGTCCGTCCCCGTACTCCGGCGGCTGCCCGTCGCCCCCGAGGCGTACATGGAACTCGCCTTCGTCCAGGGTCACGTGCACCACTCCCGTCACCGCGCCCTCGAGGGAGGACAGCAGCGGGATCGCGAACCAGTGGGCGCGTACGGCATCGGTCGGACGCGGCTCCTCCAGGGCGGGCGCACCCCACTCCGCCAGGGCCCGCAGCACGGGCAGCAGCTCACGGCCCCGCCGGGTGAGTTCGTACACGTACGCCGAGGCGGGCGGCGGGAGGCGGCGGCGCGTGACGAGTTCGGCGCCCTCCATGTCCTTGAGGCGGCCGGCGAGCATGTCCGTGCTGACACCGGGGAGGTCGGCGTGCAGGTCCGTGTAGCGACGTGGCCCGGCGAGGAGTTCACGGACGATCAGCAGAGTCCAGCGGTCGCCGACGGCGTCGAGGGCGCGGGCGGCGGCGCAGTACTGGTCATAGCTTCGGCGGCGAGGCATACGACGCAGTCTAGACAAGTTGTTGGACTTTCCAAGCTCGAACTTGGTAAAACCAAGTATCAATCCTTCTGGGGAGGTCGTCGCATGGAGTTCCGGCAGTCGAGCAAGCTGAGCGAGGTCTGCTACGAGATTCGCGGCCCGGTCATCGAGCACGCCGACGCCCTGGAGGAGGCGGGCCACAGCGTCCTGCGCCTCAACACCGGCAACCCCGCGCTCTTCGGCTTCGAAGCGCCGGAGGAGATCGTCCAGGACATGATCCGGATGCTCCCGAAGGCGCACGGCTACACCGACTCCCGAGGCATCCTCTCCGCCCGTCGCGCCGTCGCCCAGCGCTACCAGGCCATGGGCCTGCCGGACGTCGGTGTCGACGACGTCTTCCTCGGCAACGGCGTCTCCGAACTGGTCTCCATGGCCGTCCAGGCGCTCCTGGAGGACGGCGACGAGGTCCTGATCCCCGCCCCCGACTTCCCCCTCTGGACGGCGGTGACCACCCTCGCGGGCGGCAAGGCCGTGCACTATCTGTGCGACGAGTCGGCCGACTGGTACCCGGACCTCGACGACATGGCCGCGAAGATCACCGACCGCACCCGTGCCGTCGTGATCATCAACCCCAACAACCCCACGGGTGCGGTGTATCCGCGCGAGATCGTCGAGGGCATCCTCGACCTCGCCCGCCGCCACGGTCTGATGGTCTTCGCCGACGAGATCTACGACCAGATCGTCTACGACGAGGCCGTCCACTACCCGGCCGCCTCCCTCGCCCCCGACCTGGTCGTCCTCACCTTCGGCGGGCTCTCCAAGACGTACCGCGTGGCGGGGTTCCGCTCCGGCTGGCTGGTCGTCAGCGGCCCGCAGCAGCACGCCAAGAGCTATCTGGAGGGGCTGACCATGCTCGCCTCCATGCGGCTGTGCCCGAACGCCCCCGCCCAGTACGCCATCCAGGCCGCGCTCGGCGGCCGGCAGTCGATCCACGAGCTGACCGCCCCGGGCGGCAGGCTCCACGAGCAGCGCGACAAGGCCTGGGAGAAGCTCAACGAGATCCCCGGCGTCTCCTGTGTGAAGCCGAAGGGCGCGCTCTACGCATTCCCGCGCCTGGACCCTAAGGTGCACAAGATCCATGACGACGAGAAGTTCGTCCTCGACCTGCTGCTGCGCGAGAAGATCCAGGTGGTGCAGGGCACCGGCTTCAACTGGCCGCGGCCGGACCACTTCCGCATTCTGACGCTGCCGTACGCCGACGATCTCGACGCGGCGATCAGTCGCATCGGTCGCTTCCTGAGCGGCTACCGGCAGTAGGACGTCTCGACCCCTACGCTGGCTCGTGACGTGGGCCTCCGCGGACGGATGGGAGTTGGGGCCGTGGAGTTCGGGAAGTCGTCCGGCGGACCCACGCCCTCGCCCGAGCCGTCACGGGAGCCGTCACCGAAGCCGGAACGACAGTCCTGGGCGCCGCTGCTGGCGGTGTGCGCCGGGTACTTCATGGTGATCCTGGACGTGACGATCCTCAACGTCGCCGTGCCGGTCATCGGCCGGGAGCTGTCGGCCTCGCTCACCGGCATCCAGTGGATCACCGACGGCTACACCCTCGTCTTCGCCGGATTCCTGCTGACCGGTGGCGCGCTGGGCGACCGGCTCGGCAACCGCCGGGTCTTCTGCGCGGGCGTCGTCGTGTTCATCGCGTCCTCGGCCGCGTGCGCGGTCGCCCCCAGCACCCCCTTCCTGGTGACGGCCCGCCTGGTGGAGGGGCTCGGCGCGGCGCTGATCGTGCCCGGTTCCCTCGCCCTGCTCCAGCAGGCCTACCCGGCACCGGCCGCACGATCGCGGGCCTTCGGACTGTGGGGTTCGATGGCGGGCATCGCCGCCTCCGCCGGGCCGCTCCTGGGCGGGCTGCTCGTCTCCACCGTGGGCTGGCGCTGGGTCTTCCTCATCAACCTGCCCGTCGGCGCGGCCTGTCTGATGCTGACCCTGCGGCACGTGGGACGCTCGCCGCGGCGATCCACCCGGGCCCTGGACTGGCCCGCGCAGTGCGCGGTCGTCGCGGGCGTGGCGCTGCTGACGGGGGCTCTGAACGAGGCCGGACGGCGCGGCTGGTCCGATCCACTCGTGCTCGGCGGGCTGGGACTGGCCGTGCTGGCCGCCGTCGCGTTCGCGGTGCGCGAGCGGCTGGCCCGGTCCCCCGCACTCCCGCTGGACCTGCTGCGTTCCCGGGCGATGGGTGGCGGAGCCGTCATCGGCCTGCTGTTCAACTTCGGCTTCTACGGAATGGTGTTCACCGCCAGCCTGGAGTTCCAGCAGAGCCGCGGCTACAGCGCCCTCGAAACGGGTCTCGCGCTGTTCCCGGCCGTGGCGATGACCATGTTCGCGTCCGTGCTGTCCGGACGGCTGGCCCACCGCACCGGCGACCGGCCGCTGGTGGTCTCCGGCATGCTCCTGGCCGCCCTGGGGCTGGCCGGCTGGGCCGCCGCGGGAGCCGACCCCGCCTACGCGCTGCTGGTGGCCCCGATGATGGCCGCGGGGTTCGGCACGTCCTTCGCCCTCACCGGCTCGACCGCCACCGTGATGGGTGCGGCGCCGGCGGCGTACTCGGGAACCGCGTCCGCGCTGTTCAACACCACCCGGCAGATCGGGAGCGCCACCGGGGTCGCGCTCGGTGGCAGCCTGCTCGCCACTGCCGCCGGCGGCACGGGGCTGCGCGTCAGCATGGCCGTCGGCGCGCTCGCCTATCTGACGGCCGCCGTCCTCGCCTGGCTGTGCGTACCGGCGAAGACCCGCGGGGTGTAAGGCGTCGGCGCCGGGAAACGGAGCGGGTCCGAGGGCGTAGCCTGCCCCCGGACCCTGTCGATGCCGCTCACATCACACGCCGGCACGCTTGAGAGCTCGGGTCAGTCGTCATTGCGTCGCGTCCTGCCATTGGACCACCGCCGATCGAGCTCGGCGGACCAGATTCGAACTGGCATTTCGACGCACCAGGGCCCGTGCCCGGTCGATCCGGCGATGAGCGGCGAATGCTGAGTCTGGAGCAATAGTCTGAGATTGATCGCGGTCTGCCTCTGCCTGCTTGGGCTATCCCGGCACGGAAGAAGAGCGCCGGGAGGAGGACTCGAACCTCCACTGGAACCGCGGTTGTCACGACAAGGCTCAGTTTCAGCTTTGCGCTCCTCGCGCACCCCGACCGTGCTCTGTGGCCGGGGAGTTCATGGGTGTCCCCGCTACCCGAAGAGGTAGCCGAAGACGGCGTCCCCGACGCGCTCGTCGGTGACCTCGGCGCTGTTCGCCTCCTCACGGGCGAACTTCACCGCCTGCTGGAGCTTCTCCACCCGCTCCAGGAGCTCGTTCACCCGCCGGGCCGGCAGGGCGCCGGAGAACTTCACGGTGGTCCAGTACCCCACCGGCACGTCCTCGTAGTACACCTCGACCTGCGCCGGGTGCTTGTCCGTCGCCTCCGCCTTGACGTGGTTGCGCGGCACCTTCTTCGTCCGGACCGTGCGGACGACGTCGGTCTTCCACGCGTCGGTCGACGGGTCCTGCGTCCACGACTCGGCCGCGTCCAGGACCGGCAGCTTGCGGACGAAGGTGTTGATGTCCGTCAGCTGCTTCTCCAGGAAGAGGAGGTACGCGACGGGCACCCGGCTCACGAGCACGCGCCCGTCGACGGTGATGTCGGCACGCGCGTCGCAGTTGGCCCAGTCCTTGGTGGCGGTGACATCGAACAGCCGCGTCAAAGCCCGCGCGGTGTCACGCAGCACGTCCTCGGCCTTCACCTGCACCAGCGTGGACTCGGGCGGAAGCTGCTCGCCCTCCTCGTCCTTCGGCTGGTACGTACGGGAGATGCCGGCGAGCAGTGCGGGCTTCTGCAGCCCGTGGTGCGCCGCGGTGAGGTCCTGATGCGCCCTGGACTTGACGCCCTTCTCCACTGCGATGATCTGATTGAGTTTCGTTGCCACGTGACGGACCCTAGCCCGGGCCGGGGCGCCGAATCGAACGATTATTGACGCCACTTGAGCACGCCGAGGAGTAACCGGTCATGGAGACGGCGCTGATCGCCGTGGTGGGAACCCCGCTGGGTGTCGTCGCCACACACTGGCTCCAGGGCCGAGCCGTCGAACGCACCGCGGTGCCGGCCCGCAACGAACAGCTGCGCCAGGAACGCATCGCGGCCCACAGCGCCTTCGCCGGCGCGGCCGTCGACCACCGGCGCAGCCGGAACGTCCGCTGAGGGGACCCGCCATGGACCTGGTCGCACCCGTCGTCGTCGAACCGCTCAAGCGCCGCCGCTGCTCGGAGTGCCGGCAGGGGCCGCTGGAGCGGATGATCGTCGAGTTCAACGCGCCCGTCTGTCTGGACTGCGCCGACCTGGGCCATCTGGTGTTCCTGCGCCGCGGGGACACCGCGCTCACCCGGCGGGCGCGCGAGGGCAGTTCGCTCTGGGCGGTGGTCGTACGGCACAACCGGCGCCGTACGCGGTACGAGCGTCAGGGGCTGCTCGTCGAGGAGGCCGCGCTCGTCCGTGCGGAGGCGGCCTGTCTGGCGGACGCGGAGGCGCGGGCGCGGCGTCGGGCCCGTGACGCCGCGCGCCGCGCGGATCGGGACGCCGAGGTCACGGCGGCGCTGGAGGCCGAGATCCTGCGGCTGTTTCCCTGTTGCCCGGCCGATCGGGCCGTGGAGATCGCGGCCCACGCCGCGCAGAAGGGCAGCGGCCGGGTGGGACGTACGGCGGCCGGGCGGGCCCTGGACCGGGGTGCGGTCACAGCGGCCGTGCGGGCGGCCGTACGTCATGTCGACACCGAGTACGACGCGCTTCTCATGCGGGGCGTACCCCGCCACCAGGCCCGGATGAGGGTCGCACCGGCCATCGAGGCGGTGCTCCGGGCCTGGCGCCGTGCATGAGAACCCGCGCGGGCCTCAGACCTGGGCGCCCATGCGGCGGGCGCGACGGTAGACCAGGGCTCCACCGAGCAGCAGCGCCGCTCCGGCCGCGGCCGCGGAGCCGACCAGCTCCGAACCCGTGCTGGCGAGCGCGACCGAGCTGGTCTGCGGGCCGGGCACCGGGGCCTCCGGCTCGGTCTCGGTCTCGGTGACCGGGATGTTCCGCGGCGTGGTGGGCACGTTCCGCTCCGGCTCCTCGCCGGGCTCCTCGGGCTGGGAGGGGCCGTTGACCGCGGTGTTGCCGATGGCCGGGTTGCCGATGCCGACCACGTTGACCGAGTTGCCGGCGACGTTCACGGGCAGGTCGACCGGCAGCTGGAGTCCGTTGCCGGAGAGCACGCCGGGGGAACCCACGGCGTGGCCTTCGGCGATGGCGCCACCGCCGTTGGAGGAGGTGCCCCCGCCCCCGCTGTGTCCGCCCGCGTGTCCGCCGTGGCTTCCCCCGCCGGCGCTGTGTCCGCCCGCGTGTCCGCCGTGGCTTCCCCCGCCGGCCCGCGGGGAGGCGGGCATGTCCTTGTGCGTCCGACCGCCGCCGTCCGCGTCCGAGCCGTACCCGTCGGACCGGCTGACGTTGGCACAGCGGTTGCCCGCGGCGGGATTGAGCAGCCCGATGACATTGACGGTGTTCCCACAGACATTGACCGGGACGTGCACCGGCAGCTGAACCGCGTTGCCGGAGATCACACCCGGCGAACCGACCGCGGCGCCCTGCGCGCCGGAGTCGGCGTGGGCGGCGCCCGCCGAGAGCGCGAGCGCGCCACCCGTGACCATCAGTGTGGCCAGACCACTTCGGCGAATCTGCCTCATGGCTTCCTGCCTTCCGGAGGTTTAACGGGCATTCGCGCCCGTACCGCACTTAACGCGATCCCGACCCGGCCGGATCAGGCCGCTGGCGCGATTCACTCCATCGAGTGGGTGTGACCTCGAACGTATAGGGAACTACCGACTCCGCTCGGAGGCGATTATCGTGCCGCGGCGAGGTTCCGCGCCGGACGCGGCCTGGCCTGGTCCGATTCCACCGGCCTTCGGATCAGTGGCCGAGCAGATCGGTGAGTGCGCCGACGGGGTCGGGGTCGGGGGTGCCGCGCGGCCACCAGTCCTCGCGGTCGGCGTCCGACTCGTACCCGTACCAGAGCCCGTCGCGTCCGAAGCGGAGCTGGAGGGATCGCGTCGACAGCCGGTTGCGCCAGGGGCGGAAGGCGGGGAAGTCGGCGGCGAGCAGGGCGGGGCGGGCCCGGTCGAAGGGGCCCGCGGGCGGGTCCCAGGGCTCTTCGAGGACAGCGAGCCCGGCGAGGCCGCCCTGGCGCCAGGCGGCGACCGCGCGGGCCAGGTCGCTGGGCGTGCGGTCGAGGGCGTACGCGAGGTCGCGGTACAGCGCGCGGGTGGAGGCGGTGAGTCCGGAGCCGGGGTGTGCGGCGGCCAGCCGCACGGCGTCCTGCCAGGGGGTGAGCGTGGCGACGGGATCGTGTCCGGTCACCAGGAAGGCGTGGGCGCGGGCGGCCGCCTCCGTCGCGAGCAGGTCCAGGGCGAGGGGGTCAGGGGCCTCGGGGTCCGGGGGGTAGGCCGGAGGGCGGCCGGGATGCGCGGGGGCGGGCAGCGGCGGGGGCAGCGGCGGCAGGGCCTGACCGGGGTCCCGGGCGAGGGCGGCGCGGGCCGGGACCATGGCCATCGGCGGCGCGGACGCCGACTGTTCGGCGGCGGAGCGGGCCGCGTTGCGCTGGGTGAGGGCGGCGAGGAGCTCCTGCTCGCCTCGGCCTCGCATGAGGAAGAGGACGAACGGGTCCTCGTCGAGGAGCCGTGCCGACTGGTAGCAGAGGGCGGCGGCGTGCTTGCAGGGGAAGCCGTCGTCCGGGCAGGAGCAGTCGGGGACGAGGTCCCCGGGTGCGGGCAGCAGCCCGGTGACGGCCTCGACGGCGTGCGGGATGTCCTTGTCGAGGAGGGCGGCGATGTGGTCGGGCCGCGCCGCGACCTCGTCAAGGAAGCGCTCCCAGCCGTCGTCGCCGAGCGTGCGCAGCCGGATCTCGGTGCGGTACGGACGGGGGCGGGTGCCGTGGACGTAGGCGACGACCCGGCCGGGGGTGACCGTGATCGCGTCGACATGACCGCGCCCGGCATAGGCCTTGCCGCGGGCGAGCCGGGCGGGGTCGAGGGCGGTGTCCTCCAGGGCGTCCACCCAGGCGTTGCCCCACCAGGTGGCGGCGAACCTGCCGTCCGGCGCCCCGCGCGGGGCGAGCGCCGGGAACGTGCGGCGGCGGTCGTCGTGGCGCGGACCGGCGAACCGCGCGGCCGGGGGCCGGCGGGGGCTCATGACGGCCTCCTCAACGAGACCAGGTCCGCCAGCTCGCGGTCGGTCAGTTCGGTCAGCGCGGCCTCCCCGGAGCCGAGGACGGCGTCGGCGAGGGCCCGCTTGGCATGCAGCATCTCGGCGATGCGGTCCTCCACGGTGCCCTCGGCGATCAGCCGGTGGACCTGGACCGGCTGGGTCTGTCCGATGCGGTAGGCCCGGTCGGTGGCCTGCTCCTCGACCGCCGGGTTCCACCAGCGGTCGAAGTGGACGACGTGCCCGGCCCGGGTGAGGTTGAGCCCGGTGCCTGCCGCCTTCAGAGAGAGCAGGAAGACGGGCACGTCGCCGGATTGGAAGCGGTCCACCATCCGCTCGCGCTCGGCCACGGGCGTGCCCCCGTGCAGCAGTTGGGCCGGGATCGCGCGGGCGGCCAGATGGTCGGCGAGGAGCCGGGCCATGGTCACGTACTGGGTGAAGACGAGGACGGCGCCGTCCTCGGCGAGGATGGTGTCGAGGAGTTCGTCGAGCAGGGCGAGCTTGCCCGAACGGCCGGCGAGCCGGGCCGTGCCGCCGCCCTTGGCGGTCTGCTCCTTGAGGTACTGCGCGGGATGGTTGCAGATCTGCTTGAGCGACGTGAGCAGCTTCATGACGAGCCCGCGGCGGGCGATGCCCTCGGCGCCCTCGATCTGCGCCATGGTCTCGCGGACCACCGCCTCGTAGAGCGAGGCCTGTTCGCGGGTGAGCGCCACGGGGTGGTCGGACTCGGTCTTGGGCGGCAGCTCGGGGACGATGCCGGGGTCGGACTTGCGGCGGCGCAGCAGGAAGGGCCTGACGAGGCGGGCGAGGCGCTCGACGGCCTCCTCGTTCTCGATCTCCTCGTTGTTCTCCACGGCCCGGGCGTGCCGGGAGCGGAAGGTCTTCAGGGGGCCGAGGAGGCCGGGGATGGTCCAGTCGAGCAGGGCCCACAGCTCGGAGAGGTTGTTCTCCACGGGGGTGCCCGTGAGGGCGACCCTGGCCGGCGTCGGGATGGTGCGCAGCGCCTTGGCCGTCGCGGAGAAGGGGTTCTTGACGTGCTGGGCCTCGTCGGCGACGACCATCCCCCATTCCTGCCCGGCCAGTTGGGGCGCGCTGGTGCGCAGGGTGCCATAGGTGGTGAGGACGAATCCGCCGGCGTCGGGGCCCGCTCCGAGGCCGTCCAGGGAGCGGTCGGCGCCGTGGAAGCGGCGGACGGGGACGCCGGGGGCGAATCGCCGGATCTCCCGCTGCCAGTTGCCGAGCAGGGAGGCGGGGCAGACGACCAGGGTGGGGGCCCGGCGGGCGCGGCGAAGATGGAGGGCGATGAGGGTGACGGTCTTGCCGAGGCCCATGTCGTCGGCGAGGCAGCCGCCGAGCCCGAGCGAGGTCATCAGGTCAAGCCAGGCCAGTCCGCGCAACTGGTAGTCGCGCAGGCCGGCGTTCAGACCCTCGGGCGCGGTGATGTCCTCGGGGCCGGCGACGAGCCGGTCCCGCAGAGTGGCGAGGGCTCCTACGGGCACGGCCTGGACGGTCTCGCCGTCCACGTCCGCCGTCCCGCTGAGGGCGACGGCGAGGGCGTCGACGGGCTCCAGCAGGCCCAGTTCCCGCTTACGGGCCTTGCGGACGAGGTCGGGGTCGACGACCACCCACTGGTCACGCAGCCGCACGATGGGGCGGTGGGACTCGGCGAGGGTGTCCATCTCCCGTTCGGTGAGCGGGTCTCCGTCCAGGGCGAGCTGCCAGTTGAAGCGGAGCAGCTCCTCGCTGTCGAAGAAGGTCGTGCCGTCGGTGGCGGAGCCGGGGGCGGAGAGCGCCGGCCGCACCACCGCGGAGGCGCTGAGCGAGCGGGCCAGCTCGCGGGGCCAGTGGACGGCGACCCCGGCGTCGGCGAGTCGGGTCGCGGCGGGGCCGAGGAGCTCGTACAGCTCGTCCTCGGTCAGCGCGAGGACATCGGGGACGTCCCGCTCCAGGAGCCTGCCGAGCGGCGGCCAGACGCGGGCGGCGCGACGGAGCGCGAGGACGGCGTCGATCCTGGCGCGCGGCCCGAAGAGGTCGTCGCCACCGCCCTGCCAGAGGGCGGCGGCGTCGATGACGAGGGTGGGGTCGGCGAGGCTGTGGATCTGGAGCAGGGCCGCGGCGGCCTGCCGCTCGTCGCCACCCTCCTCGGCGATGTCGAAGAGTTCGTCTCCGGCGATGTCGAGGCGGAGCGAGACCCGGACCCCGGCGTCCATGCCGACGGCGGCCTCGGTCGCCCAGGCACGCGCGCGGGGCAGGTGCTGCGCCGGACGCGCTGCGAACGGCGCGCCCGCCGCGTGGGCCGCGGCGGGGGTGCGGGGCAGGGTGTCGGCGACCGCGTCCAGGAACGCGCGCACGAGCGCCTCGGGCTCGGGCAGCTGGAGCGGGCTGAGGCCGGGCGCGGGGACGGCGTGGCCTTCGGGGGGCATGGCGGCGGCGACGGCCCGCAGGTGGGCGATGTCGTCCGCGTCCAGCGGGCCCGCGCGCCAGGCGTCCAGGTCGTCGGCCGTGAGCCCGGGAAGCAGCCGCCCCCGGGCGATGAGCTGGAGGGCGTGCAGGGCTGCGGCGCCCCAGCAGGCGGTGGCGGGGTGGGCGGCCGGGTGGTGGCGGGCGGCGACCAGATGGGGCAGGGCCTCGGCGACGCCGAGGATGACGGCGGGAACCTTGCGGCTGCGGACTCCGGCACCGTGTCGCCGTACGACGGTGAGCTCACCGACCCGGGGACCGGGGTCGCCCGAGTCGTTCGTGCCGGCCCCTCCGGGCTCGGGCGTCCGCCCGCCCGTCCCCGGACTGCCGTCGGCGGGCGTCACCACGGGCAGCTCGTCGCCGTCCGGGGCCCAGAAGGCGACCCTGCCGTCGCGGGGCAGCGCGGCGGGCAGGAAGACGGCGGCACTGGTCTGCCAGGTGTGGGTCACGGCGCTGCTCACCTCCCGTTCCGCGAAGGACTCCGACTGGATCTCCGACCTTACGGGTGGGGTCTGACAACGGGGCGCCGTGCCGCTTCGCCCGGGCGGCCCAGCACCGGGTGACAGCCCGCCCGGCAGGCGGCAGGGTGACGGAGAACAGGGCTTCTGCCGCCTTCGCCCGACAGACGAGGAACCGCCATGTCCGTTCACCGGCGTCTCGGCATCGCCGCCGGGGCCGCGCTCCTGACCCTCACCGTCGCGGGCTGCTCCGGCCTCGGCCGCACCGTCGTGGGCGAGATCGCGTACGAGACCGAGCGCGAGGTGGTGATCACCGTGACGAGCCCCTCGGTCAACGGCTGCCACCGGCTCGCTCCGTCCGGCGTGAGGAGGATCGAGAACCGTTCGCTCGTCGACCTCAGGCTGTACCGGACCCCGAACTGCCAGGGCAAGGAGAACATCTACCTGCCCACCAAGACGAGCAACGAGATCGCGCCGGACACCCTCCCCTGGCGCAGCTACACCGCCGTCCACTGACCACGGCCGCGAGCGCGCGCCACGCCTGGACCCC
>NZ_JBHTTQ010000100.1:0-27002 GCF_042794475.1 Streptomyces sp. NPDC056527 | reverse complement strand
CCCCGGCCATGGCCGGGGCATGTGTGGAGGCGACTTCTGCTCGTGCCGGTACGACCGGCACGAGCAGAAGTCGCCTCACGCGACGGCGGTTCCCTCCAGCTCGACCATCTGACCGGGGATCGCCAGTCGCGTCACCCCGAGCATCGTGGTGGCCGGCGCCACCCTGGCGGCGCCCAACCGTGCCGCCAGCCCGCCGTAGTGCTGGAAGAGCAGATCGACGTCGGTCGTGTAGACGTTCAGCCGCACGAGGTTCGCCAGGGACATACCGGCCTCGCCGAGCACGGCCTCCAGGTTGTCGACGCTCAGCGCCAACTGCGCCGCCATGTCGCCCTCGTGCTCGGGCTTGCCCTTGCCGCTCATCGCGGTCTGCCCCGAGATGTACAGGGTCCGTGTGTGCCCGGAGACGAGCTCACCCTGGTTGAACCCCATCTCCACCGACCACGTCACCGGGTTGACCGCGGTTCGCTCCATTGCCACGTCAGCTCCATTCGATTCATGGGAAGTACGAGCGTCCATCGGCTCGGTGGTCACCGGCCTCGACGTCGCGCTGACGAGCCTTCCAACAAATCACGACACCCTTGGTCATGTATTTCGTTAGGGTTCCCGCATGCGCGCCGACAGGCTGGTCTCCCTGGTGCTGCTCCTGCGCCGACACGGTCGGCTGACCGCGGACACGCTCGCCCGCGAGCTGGGAGTGTCCACCCGCACCGTGCTGCGCGACATCGAGGCACTCTCCACGGCAGGCGTCCCGGTCTACGCCGAACGCGGCCGGCACGGCGGTTTCGCCTTGTTGCCCGGGTTCCGGACCGAGCTCACCGGACTGAACCACGACGAGGCACTCGCGCTCCTGACCGCCGGATCCGGGCGCGGCGAGCAGGCGTTCGGGCTCGGCTCGGCACTCGCCTCGGCCATGCGGAAGGTGGTCGACGCGCTGCCCGACAGCCACCGGGCCACCGCGAGCGACGGGGCCCGCCGCATTCTCGTCGAGCCGGAGACCGACCTGCTCTCACGGCGGCCGGTCACCGACGAGGTACCCGACACCACGATGATCGAGGTCCGGCGCGCGGTGCTCGCCGGACACAGGCTCCGCATCCACTACACGGCCACGGGCGAGACAGCGCAGTGGCGCACGGTGGACCCGATCGGCCTGGTCACCGTACGCGACCGCGGCTATCTGCTGGCCACGAGATCCGGCGCGGACCGCACCTACCGGCTGTCGCGGGTGCTGGCCGCGGAGGAACTTCCCGAAGCGGCACAGCGGCCGAACCAGGTCGATCTGGACCGGATCTGGCGGGAACGCGCCGCGCAGTTCCTCAGCGAAGGCCACATCACCGTGCCGGTGCGGGTGAACCCCGCGCGGCGGGAGGAGTTGCTGGACACCGCGCTGGCCGTCCGCGCCGAAGAACCCGAAGCCGACGGTCGGCTACGGCTGGAGCTGACGTTCCAGGATTCACGCCATGCCGAATGGGCACTGTGGCAGCTCGGCACGGACGTGGAAGCGCTGGCCCCTCAATCGCTGCGCACCGCGCTACGCGACCGCGCCATCGCGATCGCCGCCCGCTACCAGGACTCGTCCTGAGAGGGAGGCGGCGAACTCCGCGCCGGTTCTCAGGACTCGAACGGGCCACGGGAGAACGGCCCGGTCCCCTCACGGGGGCCGGACCGTTCGTCGTAGGTGCGTCGCTACTGCGGGACGGACTCCTCCACCTGCGAGCGGCGGAACATCCGGGTCGCGGTGATCTCGCCGTGGATCGCCTCGCCCTCCGCGCTCGGCTGCGGCAGCCCGGGGCGCAGGTGCTCCTCCACGCTGATGTACTTCAGCCCGGCACGCAGGTCGGCGTCGTTGCGCAACCGGATGACCAGCGGGAACTCCGCGAGCGCCGTGGTGTCGAACAGACCGGTCGTGTACAGCAGCTGGACACCGAGGGCGTCCGAGACGGCCCGCTGGAGCTCCAGCAGATACGTGGCGTTGGCGCGGCCGATCGGGTTGTCGAGGAACAGCGTGCCCGCGTGCCGGTGCTTGTCCCGGCCCCGGTCGTTGGAGCGCAGCGCGGCCATCGTGCAGTACAGCGCGATGGCGGCGGTGAGGAGCTGGCCGCCGGAGAAGACGTCGCCCATCTGCCCGACCGGGACGCGCTCGGCCCGCAGCACGGCGTCCGGCTTGAGGATCTCGACCGCGATGCCCCGCGGCTCCAGCGCAGCCTGAACGCCCCGCAGGAGCAGCGACATTCCGTCCCGGCGCATGTCGGAGTTCTTCTTCACGGCGGCGCGGGTCGCCTCGTCGATGACCTCCCCGAGCCGCTCGGTGAGGGTGGCCTGGTCCGGCTCCTCGAAGCGGATCCGCAGGAACTCCTGCCCCGACCACTCGCCGAGTCCCTCGGGCAGCCGCGACAGGCGCTGCGCGGAGCGGAGCGTGGTCAGCGCGGACTCCACCAGTCCGCGCAGCCGGTCGACGATGGACTCGCGGTTGCGCTCCAGCTGCTCCAGCTCGTCGGTGAGGACCCGGAGTCGGGGTGCGAACGCCTCGGCCCACTTCGCGGCGTGCTCGGGCAGCGCGGCGGCGGGCAGTTCGCGGATCTGCTGCCGGGCCGGGGTGCGGACCTGCTCGTAGCGGGTGGAGTTGGCGTGCCGGACGAGGATGTCACTGGCCTCGCGCACCGAGGCGTCGGCGCCGGAGAGCTCGGCGGCACAGGAGCGCAGCGCGCGGCGGGCCTCGGCGGCGGTGTGCCGTGCCTCCTCCAGCGTGCCGGGGTAGGTCTCGGGGCCGTCCTCCTCGTCCTCCCCGTGGTCGCGCAGCAGGTCGCGCAGGAGCGCGGCGGTCTCGTCGAAGCCGCCCGCGGCGTCCTCGGCGGCGCGGTGGGCCCGCAGGAGGCTCGCGTGCGCGGTGCGCGCGGCTTCCAGGGCGTCGCTGCGGGCGGCGAGTTCCGCGGTGGCGGTACGGAGCATGGCCTGGGCCTGCTCGGCATCGACGGGGACCTGGTCCTCGGGCAGTTCGGTGTGCGACTCGCCGTCCTCGGGGGCCAGCCGCTCGGCCTCGCCGCGGAGCCGGCCGAGCTTCTCGCTCGCCTCGGACGCGCGGGTCTCCAACATCTGGACCAGGGCTTCGGCGCGGGCGGCCGCGGCCTGGCGGGACGGGCCGTCGGCGCCGTCGGTGGATTCCAGGAGCTGCTCGGCGCGGGTGCGGACCTTGTTGGTGAGGCGGTCGAGCTCGGCGAGGGCGGCGGACTCGTCGCTCTCGGCTCGGGCCTGCTCGGCACGCAGGTCGGCGCCGACGCCGACCTTCTCGTAGAGCTGGGACGCGGCGCGGTACGCCTCGCGGAGGGTGGGGAGCGCGGTACGGGGGGCGGCCGCGTCCTCCTCGGGGAGCTGGTCGGGGGCGCCGGCGATCTCGGCCCGCTCGGCGCGTAGGGCGCGGGCGGTGCGGTGGGCGTCGTCGGCGGCGCGCTGGGCGGCTCGGCGGTCCTCGTCGGCGGCGCGGGCGCGCTCCAGACAGGTCTGGGCGCGGGCCTCGGACTCGGCCGCGTCGTCGGCCAGTTCACGGAGCTTGGCCTGCCAGGCGGACCGCTCGCGCAGCCGGAACGCCAGGCCTGCGAGAGCGTCGGCGACGCGGCGGGCACGCTGTGCGGCCTCTTGGCGCTCGTCCCGTACGCGAGCGGCGTCGGCGGCGGCCTCGTCGGCCTCCGCCCGTACGGTCCGGGCCTCGGCGAGTGCGGCCGCGGCCGCCTCCGCGGTCTCGCGCGCGGTCGCGGCGACGGCCGCCAGTTCGGCGATCATGCCGGGCGGACAGTCGGCCCGCCACGAGCCGATCCGGGCGGCGAGCGAACGGTCGCCGGTGAGGCGGGCCGCGAGAGTGCGGATCTCCTCGTCGCGCGCGGCGGCGCGGGCGCGCAGGGCGTGCCGCTCCTCGTCCGCCGCGTGCTCGTCGTGCATGGCCGGGTTCGGCGGGACGAGGAACACGCCCGCGTCCTCGCCGGATTCCGGGCTCGGGACGGGCGCGAGCAGCGCGGCGGCGGTGCCGACGGCGACGGTGGAGCGCGGCAGCAGGGCCGCCGTGCTCAGCACCTCACGGGCGCGGGCGTACGAGACGGGGTCGGTGATCACGACGCCGTCGACCAGTTCGGGGCGGGCGGCGAGGACGGCGGCGTGGTCGGCGGGGTCGACGGCCTGAGCCAGATAGCGCCAGCCGGGGAGGGCGGGGATGCCCTGCTCGCCGAGGTACTCGACGGTGGCGAGCACGTCCGGTCCCGGCGGCAGCAGTCCGCCGTCGCCGAGGGCGCCGAGGATGCGGGAGTCGTCGGCGGCGGCGGTGCGCAGATCGAAGAGCTGACGCTCGGCGGAGCCGATGGACTGGTCGAGCAGTCGGCGGAGCTCGTCGGCGTACCGGTCGAACTCGGTGACGGTCAGCGGGCCGGGGGTTCCTTCGGAACCGGAGTCCGGCGCGGTGGCGAGCCCGAAGGCCGCGCCGCGGCCGATGGCGGCGCCCTGGCCCTCGGTGCCCGTCCCGGCGTCGGTCTCCCCCGCGCGCTGGCCCGGGAACGGTGAGGTCGACTGTGCGGCCGGGAGACTCAGGAGTTCGGCCAGGCGGGCGTCGGTGGCCAGGGACTCGGCGGCCCGGCGTTCCGCGTCGTAGGCGTTCTCGGCGGCCTCGGCCGCGTCCGTGGCGCGGGCGGCGGCGAGTTCGGCGCGGGACTCGGCGGCCGCGGCCTCGCGGGCCTGGTCGGCGGCGGTGCGGGCGGCGTCGCGGGCCGCGTCCCAGGCGGCGACCGTGGTCTTCTCCGCGTCGCTCGCGGCTAGGGCCGCGCGCGCCGGGTCGGCGTCCGGGGCGGTGTCGTCGAGCCAGCCCGCCCGTACCGCCTCCGCGGTCTCCTGCTCGACCTCGGCGAGGCGCTGGCGCAGGTGCCCGGCCTCGCTGCGGGCGCGCTGGGCCTCGGTCGCGGCGGCGGTGGCGTCGCGGTGGGCGGTCTCCCCGGCGTCCTGGAGGGCCGCGGAGCGCTCCTCCTCCTCGGCCGCGTGCCGCTCCCCTTCCTCGGCGGCGGCGTGCAGGGCTCGCACGAGATCGGCGGCGGCCTTGGCCCGTGCGGCGAGCGCGGGGGCGGCGTCGCGCTCGGCCTCGCGGATCGCGGCGGCGACGCGCGCGGAGCGGTCGCCGGCCGCACGGTTACGGAGCACGGCCTCGGCGGCCTGCCAGGCGGCGTGCAGCGTGCGGGCGTCGGTGAGTTCGCGGCGCTGGGACGCCGCGCCCTTCTCGGCGACGGTCAGTGCCAGGGAGGCATGCCGGTAGGCCAGTTCGGAGGCGATGAGAGAGCTGCGGCCGCGCGCGGTCTCGGCCTCGGAGACGGCGTGCGCGGCGGACGTGACCTGCTGGGCGAGCTCGGCGGTGCGGCCGCGTTCCTCGGTGGCGCGTGCGGAGAGGCGGCGGGCGAGCGTACGGGTACGGCGCTCGGACCCCGCGTGGACGTCACGCGCGCGTGCCCGGGTCTCGGCGGATTCGACGATGCGTCCGAGGAGGTCGACGGAGCCCGCGGTGAAGTCCCGCTCGGCGGTGAGTTCGGCGCGCCGGCCGAGCTTGTTGCCGAAGCCGCTGACGAGGTCGGCGAGGCCGTCGGTGTCACGGGTGTCGGTGACGGCGCGCAGGAGCAGGTCGGTGAAGTCGGAGTCCTTCTTGACCGCGAAGAGGCCGGCGGCCTCACCCTCGTCGGCGTTCATCTCCCGCTGGTAGCGGAAGAGTTCGGGGTCGAGACCGAGGTCGCCGAGGTGCTCGTTCCAGCGGTCGTGGATCTCCTCCCAGTAGACCTCCAGGTGCGGGTACGCCTTCCCCGCCTCCGTGAGGGCGTCGCGGAAGCCCTTCATGGTGCGGCGGCGGCCCTGCGCGCCGGAGGCTCCCTCGACGGGTGCGCGGACGGCGGTGGACTCGGCGACCGGGAGGTTGTCCAGGCTCAGGCCGGGTCCGGGGCGGAAGGAGTACCAGGCCTCGGCGAACTTGCGGGGGTCGTTGGAGACCTGGCGGCCGCGCCACTCGCTGGCCTTGCCGACGACGACGAGCTCGCCCGTGAGGGTGTGCTGCCACTCGAGGGCGACGTGGCCGCAGTCGTCGGCGAGCAGGAACTTGCGGAGCACGCCGGAGCTGGCGCCGCCGAGGGTGTTGCGGTGACCGGGGAGCATGACCGAGAAGATCAGCTTCAGGAGGACGGACTTGCCGCCGCCGTTCTCCAGGAAGAGCACGCCGGCGGGCGCGGGGCGGCGCGGCGGGCCGACCGGCTCCTCCTCGAAGAACTCCGCCTGGGTGGGGGCGGGGTGGGGCACGGGCGCGCCGACTCCGCGCAGGTCCAGGACGGTGTCGGCGTAGCGCGCACCGGCGGGACCGATGGAGTAGAGGCGGACCCGGGACAGCTCGTACATGGCGGCGGACTCTCGTCGACTGGTTCGGTGATGACGCGGGGCGGTGGCGGGCGGTTACGCGTGGAAGGGCAGGCCGGCGTCGGCGGCGAGCTCCAGGTCGTCGCCCTGGGGCGGCGGCAGGAGCGTCGCGGTGCCGTCGCTGACGGGGACCACGCCGAGGTCGAGGAGCTCGGCCATGGCGGCGCTGCCCGCCATGTCACGCACCTGGAGCTGGTAGCGGGCGGTGGTGCGGTAGGCGCCGCCGGCGTCGTCTCCGGTGCGCTGGAGGAAGCCGGAGTCGGTGAGGAAGGCGACGGCCTTGCCGACGATGCCGGTGGTGGAGCCGGCGAGGCGGCGGGCGTCCTTGGTGGCGCCGGTGGAGCTGCGGCGGGCGTAGATCCGCCAGGCGGCTTCCAGGCCGGGGGCGTCGGAGGCGGGGTCGGTGTTCTCGCCCTGCTCCTCGGCGCGTTCTTCGAGACGGCGGCATGCCTGGCGTACGAAGGAGTCGACGCCGTTGACGGTGAGGCGGCCGATGTAGCCGTCGTCGGCGAGGTCCTCGGGCCGGGGGAACGCCATGGCGGCGACGGCGAGGTGGGCGAGGCCGTGCAGGAACCGGTCGGCGGAGTCGGTCGAGGCGCGGCGGGCGTAGTCGCCCATGCGGACGGCGAAGACGGAGTCCTCGCCGGCGGTGACGGCCATCCCCGCACGCGGGGAGACCTCCAGGACGACGAGTCCGAGGCCGGTGGCGACGGCGTCGGCCAGGCGCGCGAAGCCGGGGTCCTCGCGGTAGCGCCGGAGGAGCTCGGCGTACTCGGCGTCGCGGGCGGGCACCAGCTTGGGCTGGAGCCCGAACGAGACGAGCCGTGCGGCGTCGGCGGCGTCCGCGGGGGTGACGGCCGCGGGCGCGGCGGGGGTGTGCGGGGGCTCCGGCTCGCTCCACGCGTCGGCGTGCTCGGCGTGGTGTTCGCTCACGGCTGGGGCTCCTCGGTGGGGGTGGTCGGTGGTGCGGCGGGGACGGGGCGCGGCAGGGGCAGGCGGACGGGGACGACGCGCACGGCGGGCCGCCGCGGCGGGACCTCGGCCGACGCGCCCGCGGGGGCGGTCAGCCGGACGGCCCGCACGAAGGGAGCCGGGCTCCGGCGCGCGGGCGCGGGTGCCGAGACGACCCTGACGGCCATGACGGGCACGGGCACCGGGACGACCGCGACACCCGTGACGGGCGCGGCGGGCGTCGCGCCCGGGGCCGGCGGATCGTCGCTGCCTGGGAGCGTTGCGGCGTCGGCCTCGCCCGCGAAGGGTGCGGAGTCGACCACGGCAGCCTCACCCGGGAGGGGCGCGGCGTCGACTGCTGGAAGGGGGTCCTCGACCGGGGGCGGGCCTTCGGCCGCGAGCCGGAGTCCGGCCGGATGGGGGTCCTCGGCCGGGGGCAGGCCATCGGCCGCGAGCCGGAGTCCGGCCGGAAGGGTGCCCTCGACCTGGGGCGCGCCATCGGCCGCGAACACGCTCCCGCCCGTCGCGGGAGCGGGCACGAACACGGTCTCGCCCGCGAGGCGGATCCCATCGGCGACCGGCGGCCCGGCCGTGAGGGTGCCCTCGACCGGGGGCCGAGCCTCGTCCAGGGGCGCGTGGTCCTGCGTGGACGGTGGCTGGGGCAGCGTTTCCGTTGCCGCCTGGTCCGTGGTCATGAAGCCTCCGTGCGGTCCGCCGCCATGCCGAGAGCGTCCAGGAGTGCCGTACCCACTATCAGGTCGGCGCCGCCGAACTCCGGGTCGTCCAGCTGCGTGCCGTCGTCGACGGCGAAGAGCAGGCGCTCCTCGCCCTGGCGGTACGCGGTGCCGACCGGGGGGCTCGCCGCGTGGACGGCGAGGAGGGCGACCAGGTACGGAAGGTCGGGGTCGCGGCGGCGCGCGTCGGCGAGCAGGCCCGAGAGACGGCGCGGGGCGTCGTGCTCCAGGTCGAGCAGCTCCATCGCGCTCGCCAGCTGCTCCTCGCTGAAGCGGCTGTCGTCGGGGGTGGCGATCAGGTCCGGCTCGGGCATCTCCGCGCCGAGGTGCTCGCGCTCGACCAGCGGGGTGAGCAGCATCTCGACGAGGTCCCCGACGCGCACCGAGGCGGGCGTGCGCAGTCCCGTCCCGCGGGCGAAGAAGGCGTCCGTGACCTTGGTCGCCTGCTCGACGGGGAGCGGCAGGATCGGCGCGACCAGCTGCCCGTACAGATCTATCCCGGTGTACGAGGTGGGCGCGGCGAAGGCCTGCCGGTCCTGCTCGGCGCGGAAGAGCGGGCCGGCCTCCAGGAGGCGGGACTGGAGCTGGGTGTGGCGGCGGATGCAGTCCTTGACGATGTCGACGAGCTCGGCCGCGCGGCGCTTGTGCTCGGCCTCCTCGGCCTCGTCGCGGGCCTTGCGGATGTTGGTGAGGATCGCGTTCTCGTGGCGGTAGCGGTCGGCGACGTGGTCGAGCGCCTCGGCGATCATGTCCGGAACGGCCTGGAGCCAGTCCACGGCGCGGACGTTGCGCCGGGTCGCCTCCAGGGTCTTGCGGAGCGTCTCGGCGTACTGCACGGTCCGGTACCGCGCCTGCTCGGCGGCGAGCTGCGCGTCGGCGAGCCGTCCGCGGCTGATGAGGACCTCCAGCTTGACCTCGGCCGCTATCTGGGCGCTGGTGACGTCGGTGTCGAGGGCGCCGACGAGGACGTTGACCGCTTCGTCGGTGGTACGGAGGTAGACCCCGCCGCCGTAGCCGGGGACCTCTTCGATCAGCTTGAAGTCGTAGTCGCGGCGGGTGTAGACACCGTCGGCGCCGAACGTGCCGTAGACGGCGCGGAAGCCGCGGTCCACGCTGCCGACGTTGATCAGGTTCTCCAGGACCCAGCGGGCCACGCGCTCGTGCTCGGCGGCGGGGCGGCCGGGCGCCTGGGCGGCGACGCGGGGCAGGAGGCGGGCGACGATCTGCTCGTGGTCGGCGCCCGTGTCGAAGTCCATGTTGAGCGTGACGAGGTCGATGGCGGCGAGGGCGACCTCGGCCATCGCGTAGACCGAGTACTCACCGGCCAGGTTCGCCTTGCGGGTGTCCAGGTCGTGCAGCGGCGCGGTGCACGCGAGCGCGCGGAGGCGCCGCGCGAGCCCTTCGTCGGCGGCCGGGCCCTGCGCGGGCCGCGGCCCCGCGCTGAGCTGGGGCGGAACGAGGTCCGTCGAGGCAGGCGAAGTCACGGTGCACAGATTAGGTCCTCGCACCGACAACGGTCGAAACGGCGCAGATGCCCCCCGCGGCGCGGCAGGACGTGGTAGCCCGGGTGCGACCGGCTGCCCGCTCAGGCCTCCGGGGTCTCCGGCTCCTCGACCGCTTTCGCGTAGACCTCGACGATGCGGGTGCGGGAGTCGTCGAGGTAGCGGGCCAGGAGGCGCTCGGCCGTCGCTCCGTCGCCTGCGAGCAGGGCTTCCAGAATCTCCCGGTTCCGTACGAGATAGGGCTCGTGGAGGCCGCGGGGGTCGTCGACGATGTGGAACGCGAGACGGAGCTCGGCGAGGACGCCCCGCATCAGTTCGTCGGTGCGCGCGCTGCCGGCGAGGGCGACCAGTTCGCGATGGAAGTGGATGTTGGCGGTGGAGACGCCCTTCCAGTCCCTGTCGCGGGCGGCCCGCTCGCCCTCCTCGACCGCGGCGGCGAGGCCGCCGACGGCGTACGGCGGCTGCCCGAGGTCGCGGACGACCGCGCATTCGACGAGGCGGCGGGTGCGGTAGATGTCGGCGACGTCCTCGACCGCGAGGACCCGCACGAAGACGCCCCGGTTGAGCTGGTGGACGAGCAGCCGTTCGTGCGTGAGCAGCCGGAACGCCTCGCGCAGCGTGTTGCGGGAGACGCCGAGCGCGCCGCCGATGCTGTCCTCCGAGAGCCGGGTGCCGGGCGGGAAGAAGCCCTCGGCGATGCGGGTGCGCAGGATGTCCGCCACCCGCTCCGCCGTGCTGGTCCGCCCGAGCAGCGCCCGGTCGTCCGCCAGTTCGTCGATTCCGCCCACCGTGTCCGTTCCCTCCGTCGTCCGCGGCCGAGTCAATCGCAGGTACCTCCCGGAAACAAGAACATGACGACATACCTCTTGTCGGATCGTTCAACGATCCTCTACGTTGACGGCACCGCACGGTCCTTCAGTACGTCCTCAGGCACGCCTCCCCCTCTGCGAGGTGCAGATGAGCACGACACAGACCCAGCAGCAGACCCAGGGCGAACGGCCCGACGACACGGGCGCGTTCGCCTGGCTGCGAGCCCTCGGGCCGCGCGGCCGCCGCGCCTTCGGCGGCGCGTTCGGCGGATACGCCCTGGACTCCTACGACTTCTTCACGCTGCCGCTTTCGATGGTGGCCATCGCCGCCTACTTCTCCCTCGACAAGGGCCAGACCGGTCTGCTGACCACGGTCACCCTCGTCGTCTCGGCGATCGGCGGCGCGCTGGCGGGCATCCTCGCCGACCGCATCGGCCGGGTGAAGGCGCTGATGATCACGGTCGTCACCTACGCGCTCTTCACCGTGCTCTGCGGCTTCGCACCCAACTACGAGACCCTGCTCGTCTTCCGGGCCCTCCAGGGCCTCGGCTTCGGCGGCGAGTGGGCCGTCGGCGCGATCCTGGTCGCCGAGTACGCCTCCGCCAAGCACCGGGGCCGCACCCTCGGCGGCATCCAGAGCGCCTGGGCGGCCGGCTGGGCGCTCGCGGTGATCGTCTACACGCTGGTCTTCCAGTTCGTCGACGCCGACGTCGCCTGGCGGGTCCTGTTCTGGACGGGCGCCCTGCCGGCGCTTCTGGTGGTCTACGTCCGGCGGAACGTCGAGGACGCGCCCCAGGCCGCCGAGATCCGGCGCACCTCCGCCGAACGCGGCTCGTTCACGGCCGTCTTCAAGGGGCCGCTGCTGCGCACCACGCTCTTCGCGGTGCTCCTGTCGACCGGCGTGCAGGGCGGCTACTACACCCTCGCCACCTGGGTCCCCACCTTCCTGAAGACGGAACGCGGTCTGACGGTGGTCGGCACGGGCGGCTATCTGACCTTCCTGATCTCCGGGGCCTTCATCGGCTATCTGACCGGGGGCTACCTCACGGACCGGCTCGGCCGGAAGAAGAACATCGCGCTCTTCGCCGCCCTGTCGGCGCTGTCCGTCCTCGCCTACACGAACATCCCGTCCGGGGCGAACACGCTCCTCCTGGTGCTCGGATTCCCCCTCGGCTTCTGCATGTCGGCCATCTTCAGCGGTTTCGGCTCCTTCCTCGCCGAGCTGTACCCGACCGCGGTCCGGGGCACGGGGCAGGGCTTCACGTACAACACCGGGCGCGCGGTGGGCGCGGTCTTCCCGACCCTGGTGGGCTTCCTCGCCGAGAGCTGGGGTGTCGGCGGCGCGCTGATCTTCGGAGCCGTCGGTTACGGCATCGCCGTGCTCGCGCTGCTCGGGCTCCCGGAGACCCGCGGAAAGGAACTGGTATGACGTCCACGCCGGTTCTCGACCCGCGGGCGGCACGCGCGCGTGCCCGTGCCGGATCGACCGCCCCGACGGCCGGCTGGGCCCCGGGCCACGCGCAGGCCAACCTCATCTCGGTGCCGGCGGACTGGGCGTACGACGTGCTGCTGTTCTGCACCCGTAACCCCAAGCCGTGCCCGCTCCTGGACGTCACCGACCCCGGGTCGTGGACCACGGAGCTCGCCCCCGGCGCCGACCTGCGGACGGACCTCCCGCGCTACCGCGTCTGGGAGCACGGGCGACTTGTCGACGAACCGACCGAGGTCACCCCGTACTGGCGCGGCGACCTGGTGTCGTTCCTCATCGGCTGCAGCTTCACCTTCGAGGGGGCGCTCGCGGAGGCCGGAGTGCCGCTGCGCCATGTCGACCAGGGCCGCAACGTCTCCATGTACGTCACCGACCGGGCGTGCCGGCCCGCCGGGCGGCTGCACGGGCCGATGGTCGTCTCGATGCGTCCCGTCCCGGCCGACCTCGTCCCCACCGCACGGCGGCTCAGCGGACTGCTGCCCGCCGTGCACGGAGCGCCCGTGCACGCGGGCGATCCGGCGGTGCTCGGCATCGGCGACCTGGACCGCCCCGACTTCGGGGACGCGGTCGTGGCGGAGCCCGGGGACGTGCCGGTCTTCTGGGCCTGCGGGGTCACCCCGCAGGCCGCCGTGACGGCCTCGCGTCCACCGTTCGCGATCACCCACGCGCCGGGGCGGATGCTCGTCACCGATGTGCGCGACGCCGAGTACCGCGTCGCGGCCTGACCCGTACCACCACGCCCTGGGAAGGAAGGAACCGTCACCATGACCTGGGCCTCGATCGATCTCAACGCCGACCTCGGAGAGGGCTTCGGCCGGTGGACGCTGACCGACGACGAGGAGCTGCTGTCCGTGGTCACCAGCGCCAACGTGGCCTGCGGCTTCCATGCCGGGGACGCGGTCACCATGCGCCGCGTCTGCGAGCTGGCGGCCGCGAACGGCGTACGGATCGGGGCCCAGGTGTCGTACCGCGATCTGGCCGGCTTCGGCCGGCGCTCCATGGACGTGCCGGCCGAGGAACTGGCGGCCGAGGTGGCGTACCAGATCGGCGCGCTCCAGGTCTTCGCCCGGGCGGCCGGTTCGACGGTCTCGTACGTCAAGCCGCACGGGGCGCTCTACAACAGGGTGGTCCGCGACGAGGAACAGGCCGCCGCGGTCGTCGACGGGGTGCGCCTGGCCGGGGGCGGGCTCCCCGTGCTCGGTCTGCCCGGCTCGCGCCTGCACGAGGCCGCCGGGAAGGCGGGCCTGCCCGTCGTCGCAGAGGCGTTCGGCGACAGGGCGTACACGGCGGACGGCTCCCTGCTGCCACGGGGGCAGGAGGGAGCCGTGGTCACCGACCCGGCGGAGGTCGTCGAACGGTCGGTGTCCATGGCCCGGTTCGGGGTCGTGACCGCGCACTGCGGCCGGACCGTCGCCGTCCGGGCGCGGTCGCTCTGTCTGCACGGGGACACCCCGGGCGCGGTCGGCCTCGCCCGGCGGGTGCGCGAACGGCTGGAGGCCACCGGAGTCAGGGTGGAGGCGTTCGTATGAGGGCGCGGCGCGTGTTCCGGGTGGGCGAGCGGGCCCTGCTCGTCGAGTTGGGGAGCGGCACGGAGACGGAGGCGTTCCACGCCGAACTGCTGCGCCGGCGGGCGGACGGTGCGCTGCCCTCCGTACGGGAGATCGTGCCGGCGGCGCGGACCGTACTGCTCGACGGGGTGGACACGCCGGACCTGCTGGCCGGACAGCTGCGGGAATGGTCGATACCGCCGCTCCACGCGCGCGTGGAGCGCGCCGTCGAGGTGCCGGTCCGCTACGACGGTCCCGATCTGGCCGAGGTCGCCGCACTGTGGGGGGTGTCCGTGGAGACGGCGGCACGGATCCACTCGGGCACCGAGTTCCGGGTCGCGTTCTGCGGATTCGCGCCGGGGTTCGGCTATCTGACCGGGCTGGGCGAGCAGTACCAGGTGCCGCGCCGGGCCACTCCGCGCACGGCCGTCCCGGCCGGTTCGGTCGCGCTCGCGGGGCCGTACACGGGCGTGTACCCGCGTTCCTCCCCCGGTGGCTGGCAGGTGATCGGCTCCACGGACACGGTGCTGTGGGACGCGGGCCGAGAGCCGGCCGCGCTGCTCACGCCCGGCGCGCGGGTGCGTTTCGTGATGGAGAGCCGGTGACCGATCGTGCTGTTTCCGTCGTACGGGCCGGAGCGCTGACCACCGTCCAGGACCTGGGGCGGACCGGGTACGCGCATCTGGGCGTACCCCGCTCGGGGGCGCTGGATCCGGGTGCGGCCCGGCTGGTGAACCGGCTGGTCGGCAATCCGGAGGCCGCGGCGGTCCTGGAGACGACGGTCGACGGGTGCGCGGTACGGCCCCGGTGCGCGGTGACCGTCGCGGTGGGCGGCGCGCCGTGCCCGGTCACCGTCGACGGACGCCCGGTCGCCTGGGGCGCGGCGGTACGGGTCGCGGCGGAGGCGCTCCTCGAAGTCGGCGCGGCCACTCGCGGCCTGCGCGCGTACGTGGGCTTCGGCGGCGGGGTCGCCGTCGAGGCCGTCCTCGGCAGCCGCTCCACCGACCTGCTGTCCGGGCTCGGCCCGGCACCGCTGGCCGACGGGACCGTGCTGCCGCTGGGAGTGGAATCGGCCGCACGGGGGTCGGTCGACACTCCGCCCTGGCCGGGCCCGCCGGACGAACTCGTCCTGCGGGTCCGGCTCGGGCCGCGGCACGACTGGTTCACCCCTGGCGCGCTCCGCACCCTCGCCACGCGCGCGTACCGGGTCTCCTCGGCGAGCAACCGGATCGGGCTGCGCACGGAGGGGCCGCCGTTGGAGCGGGCCCGGACCGGCGAACTCCCCAGTGAGGGAATGGTCCTGGGCGCGGTCCAGGTGCCGCCGAACGGACAGCCGGTGGTCTTCCTCGCGGACCATCCGACGACCGGTGGCTATCCGGTGGTGGCGGTGGTACGGGAGTCCGACCTGGCGGCGGCCGCGCAGGCGGTGCCGGGGACCACGGTGCGGTTCGTGCCGCTGCGCTGAGCGCCGGGGGTGCGGGGGCCCGTACCGGAGGCCGTTCACGGGCGGGCCGGGCCGTAGCCTCCCCCGCCCGGGGTCCGCAGGACCAGGACGTCGTCCGGGCCGACCTCCGTGGCATCGACCCCGCCGAGGTGCTCGACGGTGCCGTCGGCGCGCTCGACCAGGTTCTCCCCGAGCGCTCCGGGCTCACCGTCGGCCATGCCGTAGGGCGGGACCCTGCGGTGGCCCGTCAGCAGGGTCACGGTCATCGGCTCCAGGAAGCGGACGCGGCGTTCGACGCCGTCCCCGCCGTGCCACCGGCCGGCCCCGCCGCTGCCCCGGCGTACGGCGAAGGAGTCCACCCGGACCGGGTGGCGCCACTCCAGGATCTCGGGGTCGGTGAGCCGGGAGTTGGTCATGTGCGTCTGGACGGCGTCGGCCCCGTCGAAGCCGTCCCCCGCGCCCGAGCCGCTCGCGACCGTCTCGTAGTACTGCACGCGCGCGTTGCCGAAGGTCACGTTGTTCATGGTGCCCGAGCCCTCGGCCTGGACGCCGAGGGCCGCGTACAGGGCGCCGGTGACCGCCTGGGAGGTCTCGACGTTCCCCGCGACCGTCGCCGCCGGGTAGGCGGGGGCGAGCATGGAGCCGGGCGGCACACGGATGTCCAGGGGTTCCAGGCAGCCGCTGTTGAGGGGGATGTCGTCGGCGACGAGGGTACGGAAGACGTAGAGGACGGCGGCCATCACGACGGAGGTCGGCGCGTTGGCGTTGCCCGGTTGTTCCGGGGACGTGCCCGCGAAGTCCAGGACCGCGGAGCGCCGTTCGCGGTCGACGTGGACCGCGACCTGGACGACCGCGCCGCCGTCGGTCTCGTAGCGGTACGAACCGTCCTGGAGCCCGGCCACGATCCGTCGTACGGACTCTTCGGCGTTCGCCCGCACGTGCCGCATGTAGGCGTGGACGACGTCGAGGCCGAACTGGTCCACCATGGCGCGCAGTTCCTCGATGCCCTTCTCGTTGGCGGCGATCTGGGCGCGCAGGTCGGCGAGGTTGGTGTCCGGGTCGCGGGAGGGGTATCGGGCTCCGGCCAGCAACGCCCGCGTCTCGTCCTCACGCAGCCGACCGTCCCGCACGAGCAGCCAGTTGTCGAAGAGGACGCCCTCCTCATGGACGGTCCGGCTGAACGCGGGCATGGAGCCGGGGGTGATGCCGCCGATCTCGGCGTGGTGCCCGCGCGAGGCGACGAGGAACAGCAGCTCGTCCCCGGATTCGTCGAAGACCGGTGTCACCACCGTGACGTCCGGGAGATGGGTGCCCCCGTGGTAGGGGTCGTTGATGGCGTAGACGTCCCCGGGGCGCAGGGAGTCCCCTCCCCTGCGCAGCACCTCCTTGATGGACTCGCCCATGGAACCGAGGTGGACGGGGATGTGGGGCGCGTTGGCGATCAGATTGCCCTCGGCGTCGAACAGGGCGCAGGAGAAGTCGAGTCGCTCCTTGATGTTGACGGAGTGGGCGGTGTTCTCCAGGCGCACGCCCATCTGCTCGGCGATCGACATGAAGAGGTTGTTGAAGACCTCCAGGAGGACGGGGTCGACGTCCGTGCCGACCGCCACGCGCGCGGGGCGGGGCACCGCGCGGGTGAGGACGAGGTGTCCGCCGTCGCCCGCCCCGACCTGCCAGCCGGGGTCGACGACGGTGGTGGCGTCGGCCTCGGCGAGGATCGCGGGGCCGGTCACGGTGTCCCCGGGGCGCAGGTCCTCGCGCCGGTACAGCGGGGTGTCGCTCGCCGCCGTGCCGGTCCCCGCGTCGTGCATGCGTACCGTCGCCCGGGGCGTGGGATCCCCGTCCCGTACGCCCATCTCGACGGCCACCGGGCCGTGTGGTCCGGCGGTGCCGACGGCCTCCACGGAGACGGCCTCGACGACCAGCGGCCGGTCCATGGTGAAGGCGTAGCGCGCACGGTGGAGGGCCGTGAACGCCTCGGTCATCTCCTCGGCGGCGGCCAGGTCGACCTGGAGGCTCGCGTCCGTGCCGGCGTAACGCAGCAGCACGCGCGCGTGGGTGGTGATCGCGGAGTCGGGCAGGCCGTCGGCGCGCAGTTCTCCCCTGGTCCTCTCGGCGAGTCCGGCGCAGAGTTCCGTCACGCGCGCGTGCGTGCCGGGGGTGTGCAGCTCCGCCTCGACCGACTGCTCGCGCATCGCGGTGGCGTCGGCGAGGCCGATGCCGTACGCGGAGAGCACACCGGCCAGCGGCGGTACGAGGACGGTGTCGACGCCCAAGGCGTCGGCGACGGCGCAGGCGTGCTGTCCGCCCGCGCCGCCGAAGCTGGTGAGGGCGTAGCGGGTGATGTCGTGGCCGCGCTGCACGGAGATCTTCTTGACGGCGTTGGCCATGTTGAGGACGGCGATCTCCAGGAAGCCGGCGGCGACCTCCTCGGGGGTCCGTCCGCCGCCGATCTCCCGGGCGAGGGCGGTGAACTTCTCGCGCACGACAGCGGTGTCGAGCGGCTGGTCGCCGTCCGGTCCGAAGACGGCGGGGAAGTGGTCGGGCTGGACGCGGCCGAGCATCACGTTGGCGTCGGTGACGGTGAGCGGACCGCCGCGGCGGTAGCAGGCCGGGCCGGGGACGGCGCCCGCGGAGTCGGGGCCGACGCGGTAGCGCCGGCCGTCGTAGTGGAGGACGGAGCCGCCGCCCGCGGCGACGGTGTGGATGTTCATCATCGGGGCGCGCATCCGCACACCGGCGACCTGTGTACCCAGTTCACGCTCGAACTCGCCCGCGTAGTGCGACACATCGGTGGACGTGCCGCCCATGTCGAAGCCGATCACCCGGTCGAACCCCGCCTGTTCCGAGGTACGGGCCATGCCGACGACGCCGCCAGCGGGCCCGGACAGGACGGCGTCCTTGCCGCGGAAGTGGGCGGCCTCGCGCAGCCCGCCGTTGGACTGCATGAACATCAGCCGGATCCCGGCGAGTTCGCGGGCCACCTCGTCGACGTACCGGCGCAGGATCGGGGAGAGGTAGGCGTCGACGACGGTGGTGTCGCCGCGGGGCACGAGCTTGATGAGCGGGCTGACCTCGTGGGAGCAGCTGATCTGGGTGAAGCCGGCCTCACGGGCGCGTGCGGAGATCCGGGTCTCGTGGTCGGGGTGCCGGTAGCCGTGCATGAGGACGACGGCGGCGGAGCGGTAGCCGGCGCGGTGGGCGGCCCGCAATTCCTCGACGACGGCGTCCTCGTCGAGCGGCCTGACGACGCGGCCGTGGGCGTCGACCCGTTCGGGGACCTCGATCACCCGCTCGTACACGGCCTCGGGGAGCACGATGTGGCGGTCGAAGAGCCGGGGACGGTTCTGGTAGGCGATGCGCAGGGCGTCGCGGAAGCCCTCCGTGACGAGGAGGACGGTCGGCTCGCCGCGCCGCTCCAGAAGGGCGTTGGTGGCGACCGTGGTGCCCATCTTGACGACGTCGATCCGATCGGCGGGGACCGGCTCGTCGGGGCCGAGCCCGAGGAGGAGGCGGATCCCCGCGACGGCGGCGTCGTGCGGGCGTGACGGGTCGTGGGAGAGGAGCTTGCGGGTGACGAGCCGCCCGTCGGGCCGCCGGCCCACGACGTCGGTGAAGGTGCCGCCACGGTCGATCCAGAACTCCCAGCGCCCGGTCATTCCCCCATTGTGGCCACCGGGACGTCCAGCGACACCGCCGCGAGGGCGGCGGACAGGGCGTGTTCGGCCCGCCGGTCGAGCCGGGCGCCGGTGCCGCCCGCCCAGTGGCGCAGCTCGGATCCCGCCAGGTGCAGCAGCTGGGGCAGCAGGTCGTGGCAGCGCCGGGCGACCCAGCCGGTGCCGGCGGTCGCGAGCCAGAGCACCGCCTCCGCACGGGTGGGCGGGGGCTGTTCGGGCTCGGGCGAGGGAGGAGTGCCGTGGGCGAGGCCCCGGGCGGCCAGCAGGGCGTGGAACCGCGCGGCGATCGCCCGGTGGCCGCGCTCGCCGGGGTGGAGCCGGTCGGCGCTCCACAGGGAGCGGTCGTCGGTCCACCGCGCGTCGGCGAGGTGGAGATGGACGGCGTCGTAGCGGTCTGACACCGCGTGGACGAGGGCGTTGACGGCCTTCTGGCGGCGGGCGAGCGGCCGGGCGAGCGGGGCCGGGAGGCCGAGCATCCGGCCGGGGTCGGGCAGACACGCGGTGAGGAGTACGGCTCCGCTCGCCGAGAGGTCCGCGCAGACCCGGTCGAGGCGGTGGGCGAGCCGGGCTATGTCGAAGGTGTGGCGCAGGGTGTCGTTGACCCCGACGACGACGGAGGCGAGGTCGGGCCGGAACGCCACGGCTTCGGGGGCCTGCTGCTCGGCCACCTCCTGGCTCTGGGCCCCGCTGACGGCGAGGTTCCGGAACTCGACGCACCGCGCGGACCCGCCGAGCCCCTCGGCGAGCAGGGCGGCCCAGCCCCGCCAGGCCCCGTCGACACGATCCCCGACGCCCTCGCTGAGGGAGTCCCCGAGAACGGCGAAGCGAACGACGGCAGGTTCGGCGCCGCCATGCGGGGGCCCGGCGTCGGGCCCCCGGCGCTGGTCGGGAAACAGCTCCACGCGCGCGTGAGGGACGACGCCGGGGTCGAAGGTCCGGACGGGGGCGGCGGACGGGCTCCCGGCCGGGACCGGGGGCCGGGCGGTCCCGGCGGGGGCCGGCGGGCGGGCGGGGCTCGGGATCTCGCATGCGCGGACGCCGGTCTCCGCCTCAGCGAGCGATCCGGCCGTGGACGGATTCTCGGGCGGGCGGTCGCCGGCTTCCGCCAGGCCCGTCGGCTGTGGGGGGCTCGGCGACTCGGACGCAGGGGCGTCCGCCACGGCCGCCGCCTGGACGGTCCCGGCGGGGGCCGGCGGGCGGGCGGTGCCCGCGTGGACGGTCTTGGCCAGGCCCTCCGGCCCGGCCGGTTCCGCCGTGGCCAGCGACTCCGGGGGGTCCGCCGTCGGCGGGAACGTGGTGGTCATGTCCTGACTCCCTGCGGCGGGACGAGGATCGAGGCCGGGGCCGCGTCGTGAGCCTGGAGGAAGGCGGCGATCGAGCGGTCCCAGCCGAAGAGTTCGGCACGCGCGCGTGCCGCCGCGCGGCGCTCCCGCTCCGGGCGGGCGAGCAGGGAGCGGATGCACGCGGCGAAGGCCGCCGGGTCGTCGGCCGCTCCGGCGCCCGCGTCGCCGAGCACCTCGGGCAGCGCCGAGGAGGCGCTGGCCACCACCGGCGTCCCGCAGGCCAGGGCCTCCAGCGCGGACAGGCCGAACGTTTCGGCAGGCCCGGGAGCCAGGCACAGGTCGGCCGCGGCCTGGAGATCGGCCAGGGTCTCGCGGTTCGCGACGTGCCCCAGGAACCGCACCGGCAGCCGCTCGTCCCGCGCCCGGCGCTCCAGCGCGGCCCGCATCGGCCCGTCTCCGGCCACGACGAGCGCGGCCCGGACCCCGGCCGCGCGGACATGGGCGAGCGCGTCCAGCGCCGTCCCCGGCCGCTTCTCCACCGAGAGCCGCGAGCACATCAGCAGCAGCACCCGCTGACCGTCCGCGTGCTTGGCCCGCAGGACGGAACTGCGCCGCCCTGGCCTGCAACGCTCCAGGTCCACGCCGAGCGGCGCCCGTACGACATTGCGGGCCCCGATCCGTACGAACTCCCGCTCCGCCCACTCCGTCGTGCACACGATCCTCGAATACGCCCACGCCGTACGGCGGTTGAGCCGGTCAGCGGCCCGGGCGGCGGCCGCCGACGGTACGCCCCAGGTCCGCAGTACGCCGTCCGCCGTCTCGTGGGAGACCATCACCGAGGGCACCCGGGCACGCCTCGCCCACTCCCCCGTCCAGCGCAGGGTGGTCCGGTCGGAGACCTCCAAACGGTCCGGGGCGAGCTCCTCGAGGAGTCGTCCGAGGCGCCAGCGGTCGGCGAGGACGCGGTAGCCGCCCGTGCCGGGCAGCACGGGGCCTGGGAGTGTGATGACCCGCCCCTGATCGGTGACCTGATCGCTCCCGACGTCTCCGGGGACGATCAGGACGGGCTCGTGCCCGGCCGCGAGGTAGCCGCGGCCGAGCTGTTCGAGTGCGGTGCGCAGGCCGCCGGAGGTGGGGGTCACGAAGTTGGCGAGCCGCACGATCCGCAACGGCCGCCGCCCACCGCGCGCCTCGGCGCCGGGTCCGTGGTCACCAAGGGGATCCCTGCCACGAGCACCCGCGCCGTCACCGTCCGCGCCACGGGCGTCCGCATCGCGGAACCCCGCGCCGACGATGCCCCGGTCGCGGGCACCCAGACCGTGGACTTCGGTGCCGACACCGTCCGCGCCGGGGGCACCCGTGCCGTGGACGTCGGCGTCGTGGACTCCCGTACCGCGGACTTCGGTGCCGCCTGCCTCCGCGCCGAGAGCGCCCATGCCGCCGGCGCCGTCCCGGCCGAGGCCACCCACGCCGTGGGCATCCGCCCCGAGGTCACCCACGCCCGCCGTGTTCCTTCCGAAGGCGTTCATGCCGCGACCGCCGTCCGCTCGCGCAGGACCTCCAGGTAGTGGCCGATCAGTTCGTCGCCGACGGCCTCCCAGGTGCGGTCCTCGACCGCCGCGCGCCCGGCGCGGCCGTAGGCGGCGCGCAGTGCCGGCGCCGCGGCGAGGGAGGCGACGGCCTCCCTCAGCGCGGTCGGGTCGTCCGGGGGGACGAGGAGTCCGGTCCGCCGGTGGTCGACGAGGTCCAGCGGCCCGCCCGCGGCCGGGGCGACCACGGGGACGCCGCTCGCCATCGCCTCCTGCACGGTCTGGCAGAACGTCTCGTACGGACCGGTGTGCGCGAACACGTCGAGCGAGGCGAAGATCCTCGCCAGGTCCGTGCCGGTGCGACGACCGAGGAACTCCGCGCCGGGAAGGGCGCTCCGCAGACCGGCACCGCTCGGGCCGTCGCCGACGACCACGACCCGGACGCCGGGCAGTCCGCACACCCCGGAGAGCAGTTCCACCCGTTTCTCGGGGGCGAGGCGGCCGATGTAGCCGACGAGCAGTTCGCCGCCCGGGGCGAGCTCGCGGCGCAGGGCCTCGTCGCGCAGCTCAGGACGGAAGCGGACGGTGTCGACGCCGCGCCGCCAGAGCCGTATGCGGGCGATGCCGTGCGTCTCAAGGTCGCGCGCGGCGGCGGTGGACGGGGCGAGCGTGCGGTCGGCGGCGCCGTGCACCGCCCGGAGCCGGCGCCAGGCGGCGCCCTCGCCCGCGCCCACATAGGTGCGGGCGTAGCCGGCGAGGTCGGTCTGGTAGACGGCGACGGCGGGCAGTCCGAGCCGGGTCGCGGCGGCCATGCCACGCACCCCGAGGACGAAGGGACTCGCCAGGTGCACCAGGTCGGCCCGGTGCGCGGCGATGGCGGCGGTGAGGCGGCGGCTGGGCAGCGCGACGCGCACCTGCGGATAGCCGGGCAGCGGGAGGGACGGTACGCGCACCACGGGGCAGGGCGCGTCGAAGTCCGTGGGGTCGGCGGGTCCGGTCACGGGAACGGCCGGGGCGATGACGAGCGGGTCATGACCGCGGCGGACGAGGTGGCGCGCGGTCTGCAGGGCGCAGTGCGCCACACCATTGACGTCGGGTGGGAAGGATTCGGTGACGATGACGACACGCATACCGGTGTTGTCGTCGCGCCCGGCGTGTTCCCGCCGACGTTGATCTGGACGCGCGGGGAACGTCCCATGAGCGTTTGCCCCGCCGGGCGTCAGCGGCGCCGTGACCCGCCCCACGACCGGGCTCCATCACCCCGAGCCGGGCCCCCGCGCCGCCTGCCCGTGGCACCGGAAGGGCGGGACGGGGCAGACGCCCACGGGCGCCCACGGCGCCCGCCCCCTCAGACCTGCAGGTCCGGTCCTATCCGGTTGCGGACCGCCGTCTGGACCTCGGCCTCCTCGGCCGGGTCGGCCGCCAGGCGGCGCAGTCGCTCCGCGACCCGTACGTCACCGGTCTCGGCGTGCAACGCCGCCACCTCGCGCGTGGTCTCCTCGCAGTCCCAGAGGCATTCGACGGCGAAACCCGTCGGGAAAGTCGGGTCGGTGGCCGCGAGGGCGCGGGCCGTGCGGCCGCGCAGTTGGGAGGAGGCCGTCTCTCGGTAGACGTGGCGCAGCACGGGGGCCGCGCAGCCGATGCCGAGGCGGCCGGCGCCGTCGACGAGGGTGTAGAGGGCGGTCGCGTCGGGACCTTCGGCCCGGACGGTCTCGCGCAGGGCGCCGAGGACGAGCCGGGCGTCCTGGGCGCCGCCACGGCAGGCGAGGACGCCGGCGGCGGCCGCGCCGAGCGCGTCGGGCCGGTGGACCCAGCCGCGGGCGCGGTCGACGGCGGGCTCGCCGCACATGCGCTCGAACGCGGAGACCGCGGCTTCGGCGACGGTACGGGAGCCGCTGCCGGCGGCGGCCTCGATGAGGTCGAGGACGGCGGGGTCGCGTGATTCGGCGAGGTAGTGGAGGGCTGCGCAGCGCGCGCCGTCGGGTCCGCTGCGGGCGGCCTCGACGATGACCGGCCGGTCATCGGGGCCGGCGACGGCGGTCAGGCAGCGGGCGGCGGGGCCGTGCAGCAGCGCGCCGCGCTCCAGCCCTTCCTGGGCCCAGTCGAAGACCGCCTGGACGCTCCAGCCGGGCCGGGGGCCGCTCGGGCGCATCTGGCGCTGCCAGCGGTCGAAGGAGCCCTGTTCCTGGGCGGCCCTGACCCGGGCGCCGACGGCGTCGCGCTGGTCCTCGGCCCAGAGCCGCCACGGCCGGGGCTCGAAGGCGTCCCGCACGGTGCTCGCCAGCTCGGCGTCGCCCTCCGGGGTGGCCGGGAAGCGGGCGAGGATCGGGGCGGCGAGCGAGCGCAGTCCGGCGTCGTCGTCGCGCAGCGCGAGCTCGTCGAGGGCCCAGGCCCAGTTGGTGCCGGTCGCGGCGTACCGCCGGAGCAGCAGCAGGGCGTCCTGGCGGCCGTAGGAGGCGAGGTGTCCGAGGACGGCGAGCGCGAGCCCGGTCCTGTTCTCCTCGGTGTCGAAGTGGTCCTCGGCGCCGAAGAGGTGGGCCTCGATCTCGGTGAGCCCGCCGTGCAGGTCGAGGTAGAGGCGCGCGTAGTAGAGGGAGCGGTTCTCGACCTGCCAGTCCTGGCGGGGGTCGCTGAGAACGCAGTGGTTGAGGGCCGTGAGGGCCTCGGCGCGTGGCGCGGCGAGCGCGTGCAGGGTGCCGTCGCCGCGGCCCCTCTGCAGCAGGCCGAGCAGGGTGCCGCTCGGCGCTATGACTGGTTCGAACATGGAAGATGCCTCACATCAAGCTGTCGACACGACCGGGAGTACCGGGGACTGGTGATCGCCTAGGCCGCGCAGCAACATGTTCGGCCGCCCGTCGTCCTTCGCTTGGTGTTGACCATCTTCCTCTGCCTCTCGTCGGTGGCCCGTTGCGGGCCCGACGTCATGATGACCCAGCCATTTCGCCACCGCGACCACATTTACGACACCGCTCTCACCTGGGGTTCAGTGCCCGTTCACCTGGATCTTCACCGGGCGTCGAACAGCTCCAGGAGTTCTGTCTTCCCAAACATCCGAGCAGTATCCACGGCAGACGGAGTCCCCGCTTCCGGATTTGCGCCGCCGGCGAGCAGCGCGCGGACGACGGCGTCCTCTCCCTTGAAGACCGCGCCGGCGAGCGGGGTCTGGCCGCGGTCGTTGGCACGGTCCCCGTCGGCACCCCGGGCCAGCAGGGCGGCGACCGCCTCCGCGTGGCCGTGATAGGCGGCGAGCATGACGAGGGAGTCGCCCCGGTCGTTGGTCAGGTCGGCCGGAACGCCGGCGTCGACGTAGGCGGCCAGCGTCTCGGCGTCGCCCGTCCGCGCGAGGTCGAAGACCTTGCTCGCCAGCTCGATGACCTCGGGGTCCGGAGTCTCGCTCATCAGGACGTGTCCGCCTTTCCGTTCCGTCGCGCACGTGGGTTCCCGTGCGGGTGACCTGCACGACACCAAGGCCGTACGAGTGAATCGACAGGGTACTGCCCGTCCCGCGACATGACCGGGCGCGTCCACGGCAAAGATCACCTAGCGCGCTCCGGGCATTTCGCCACTCGGGCGGGCCCTCCGCCTCCGCCAGTCAAGTGAAATCGGCCATCTTTCACCCATATGCACCTTTAATCGCATAGATACTTCCCGTGAACCTGGAAGGACTCATGGTGACTGTCCCCTCAACCAGGAGAACCCCTCATGATCCTGTCCATCTCAGGCGTGGTCCTGCTCGGCATCATCTGCTTCCTGTTCTTCAAGAAGGACGGCATGAAGGCGTCCCACGCCCTCGTCAGCTCCCTCTTCGGTTTCTACCTCGCGGGCACCGCCATCGCCCCGAGCATCACCGCAGGCGGACAGAGCCTCGCCAGCCTCTTGGGCGGGATCAAGTTCTGACGCCCCACAACCCCTTCCACAACTCCAGGAGTACGACGTGGCCCGGCGACCACTCCCCCGCATTCTGAGCAGCGGCAGCGACCGGATCGCTCGCAGTCGAGAGATCGCGCGCACGGCCGCCGACAGTGCCACCGACGTGCTCCATCCGCTGATCACCATCACGCGTGGTCTGCGGAAGCTGGCCGCGACCGCGCGTGCCAGGTGGGCCGCGACCCCGAAGGAGCGGCGCGGTCCCACGCTGCTCCTGGTCGCGGCCTGCGTCCTCGTCCTCGCGCTCGTCCCGTACGGTCCGCTCCTCGCCCTCGTCTCGCTGATGGGCGCCGCCGCCTGGAAGGGGCGCGAGCGCCCGGTCGTGAAGACCGGTCCCGACGAGGCCGAGATCGAGCGGCTCAAGGGCCTCTACGAGGCACTGGTGCCGTACTTCTCCGTCCCCGAGGACCCGGCTCCGCTCTTCGCCCACGGCGGCGACTGGACCGGCCCGTTCGGGGACCACGCCTTCGACGAGAGCGGGCGTCTCACCCGCCTGCGGATCAAGTACCCCGCGTACTTCACCGACGGGGAGGCCGCCTCCCGCGCCCGGATCGAGCAGCTGCTGCACGCCAAGTCGGGCCGCGGCCGCGAGTACCTCTTCGACTGGGACGAGGAGGGCAACCAGCTCGTCATGAGCGTGCTGCCGCCCCTTCCGACCACGATCGCCGCCCAGCGCTTCGTCACCGTGCCGGGCGAGACGGTCCTCGGCTTCACCGACGCCGACGCCGTCCAGCGGACCGTGCCGGTGCAGGCCGCCGACGGGGCGGAGGACGCGCCCCCGGTCGTCTGGCGCACCGGTCCGCGCTCCACGGAGCCGCATCTGCTCGCCGTCGGCCAGCCCGGCAGCGGTACGACCTCGCTCCTGCGCTCCATCGCGCTCCAGGCCCTGCCGCACGGCGACGTACTGATCGTCGAGGGCAGCGGCACCGGCGAGTACGCCTGCCTGACCGGCCGCGCCGGAGTGTTGGGCGTCGAGTGCGGCCTCGCGGGTGCGCTGGCGAGCCTGGAGTGGGCGGCCCACGAGACCGAGCGACGGCTCATCGCGGCGAACCGGGCCCGTCAGGCGGGCCACCCCGCGCCTGAGGACACCAGGCGCCCGCTGTGGATCCTGCTGGACCGGCCGAGCGTCCTCGGCCACCTGGCGGCGGCCGACGGCCGCCCGGACCCGCAGGACCTGCTCCAGGTGCCTCTGCGGCACGGCAGGGCCGCGCAGGTCACGGTGGTGGTGGCGGAGCAGTTCGACAGCATGGAGACGCTCGGCGAGACGGTACGCACGTACACCCGCGCCCGGGTCGTGCTCGGCCCCGCCTCCCCCGGTCAGATCGCGTCGGTGCTCGGCGCCGGGCCGCACACCACCCCGGTCCCGGCCGTCCCGCCGGGCCGGGGCTATGCCCGCCTCGGCGGCGGCCGGGTCCTCCGCCTCCAGGTGCCGGCGACGCCCGATCCGTTCGACGACGCGACGAGCGAGGCTCACCGCCAGGCCGTCCTGGCGCTCCTGCCGGAGCGGCAGACCGCCACGGGTACGGCGGTCGAGGAGGCTCCCGGCTCGGCGCCGGACCCCGGTCCGGCCGTCATGGCGAAGCCCGCCGCCCACGCGCCCGACCCCGGACCGGCCCCGCTCCACGCCCCGGTCCCGGCCGAGGGCTGACACCCGACTCACGCCGGAGGGCGGGTACGGACCACGGTCCGTACC
>NZ_JBHTTQ010000099.1:0-27079 GCF_042794475.1 Streptomyces sp. NPDC056527 | reverse complement strand
CCGTCGGGTGGTGCACCCGACGGGGGCTTCTCGAAGTCGGAGGCAGACGAGCCGGGCTGTACGCCGGGTTCTGTACCCCGGGACCTCGCGGTCGTCGGGGTGACGGCCATCCATCTAGGACCGGCGTTGCCGCCGGTCTCGTGCGGTCTACCCGCGAACTCGGGCGAGCAGCCCTCGAGCGTTCGCGCAGAGCCGTCCGAGGACGACCCCTCTTGACCTTGCTCCGGGTGGGGTTTACCTAGCCGCCTGAGTCACCTCAGGCGCTGGTGGTCTCTTACACCACCGTTTCACCCTTACCGAGGACCGAGGTCCCCGGCGGTCTGTTTTCTGTGGCACTGTCCCGCGGGTCACCCCGGGTGGCCGTTAGCCACCACCCTGCCCTGTGGAGCCCGGACGTTCCTCGGGAGGATCCGAGGATCCCCACGCGGCCGTCCGCCCGGCTCGTCTGCCGTGCCGACCATGCTACCCGCCGTGTCGGGCGCGCTTGACCTTGTCGCAGCGTCAGGGTTTCTACTGGGCCCATGCGAATCGGCGAGATCGCCGCGCTCGTCGGGGTCACCCCGCGGGCCGTGCGCCACTACCACCATCTCGGGCTGCTGCCCGAACCCGCACGACGGGCCAACGGCTACCGCGAGTACGGCATCCGGGACGCCGTCCTGCTGGCCCGGATCCGGCGGCTGACCGAGCTCGGCCTCGGGCTCGACGAGGTGCGGGACGTGCTCGCCGACGACGAGGGGAGGGAGCTGGTGGAGGTGCTGGAGGAGCTGGACGCCGACCTCGGACGGCAGGAGGCGGTGATCCGCGAGCGGCGGGCGCGCCTCGCCGAGCTGCTGGGCGAGGCACGGGCCGGGCGGCTGACCGCCGAGGGGCCGGTGTCGCCGGAGCTGGCCGGCCTCTTCGCGGATCTGGGCGAGGTCCCGGCGTCCCGTATGGCCGCCATGGACCGGGACATGCTCGCCCTGATCGACGCCACGGCGCCGCAGGAGGAGCGGGCGAAGCTCATGAGCACGATGCGTGCCATGGCCGAGGATCCGCGGGCCGTCGCGCGCGCCCACGACGTGTACGCCCGGCTCGACGCCCTCGTGGACGCCGCGCCCGACGACCCGCGCGTGGGGGAGGCGGCCCGGGCGCTCGCCGACTGTCTGCCGGACGAGGTGGTGGCGCAGCTCGGAGGGCAGGGGCTGCCGCGCAACCAGCTCACCGAGACCCTGTTCGGCGACTTCTCCCCCGCCCAGACCGCCGCCGTCCACCAGGCACTGATCCTGGTCCAGGAGCGGGCCCGATGACGGGCCGTCGGCCGAGCGCCGTCGAGCCGGACGCCACCCGAGGGACCGCCGGGAGCCGTGACGTCACGACCCGGCTGCTGCGCGGAGTGGCGTACGCCTCGCTCCCCGCCGAGATCGTGATCCTGGTCTGTCTCGTCGCGGGGGTACGGATACCCCCGCCCGCCCTCGTCGCCGCCGAGGCCGCCGCTCTTCTCCTGCTGGTCGCCGGCCTCGTGGTGTACCGACGGCTCCGTCGCGGCGGGTTCTCCGCGCGGGAGGCCCTCGGCGAGCTCGTACCGGTGCCCGTGCTGCGGCTCATCGGGCACGAGGTGCGGCTGCTGGCGAGCCTCGCGCTGTGGGTGGCCCGGCGCCGCAGCGGCGTGCGTCCCGGCGCCCAGGTGTTCCCGCACGCCCGCGACCAGGCCGCCCTCATGTACGGCTTCGCGTTCGTCTGCCTCGTCGAGACGATCGGGATGTCGTATCTGCTGGCCGACTGGCCCGTCACCCACGCGATCGTGCTGGTCCTGGACGTGTACTCGGGGATCCTGTTCGTCCTCGGGGTGCACGCCGCCTCCGTGACACGGCCGCACGTCCTCACCCCGGACGCCCTGCGCCTGCGGCAGGCCGCGCACGTCGACCTCCACATCCCGCTCGACCTGATCGCCGCCGTGCGGCACGAGCTGCGCTTCACCCACGAGAAGACGGAGGGGGAGCTGAATCTCGCCGTCGCCTCGCAGACCTCCGTCGCCATCGAGCTGACCGAGCCGGTCGACGCGCCCCGGTTCCTGGGCGGCACCCGGTCGGTGCGGATCGTGCGCTGCCACGCGGACGACGCCCGGGCGCTGTACCGCGCGCTGACGGAGGCCGTCGCGGCGGGGTGACTCACTGCGGCACGTGCTCGAAGAGGACCTTGTCCCTGCCCGGGTCCGCCGGGTCCGCCTTCTTCAGCTCCACCCGCACCGGGTTCCCCTGCTTCAGCCCCTGCCGGCTCTTCACCGTGCCCACCACGGCCGGGTCCTTCAGATGCACGACGCCCTTCTTCATCGCCGCGTCCTTCACGTCGATCACGAACCCGTCGAAGACCTGGCCGATCCGGTCCTTCAGGAGCGCCGCCTCGACGACGTCCATGCTCTCCCTGTCCGCGTCCTTGCCACGGCCCCTCGCCATCTCGACCGGGACGGTCGTCAGGGCGTCCTTCACCCACGCGGGTGGTTCCTGGCCGGCGACGGCCGCCAGACACAGCTCGCCCACATAGCGGTCGACCAGGCGGCGCAGGGGCGCGGTGCAACTGGTGTACTCGTCGGCGATGGCCGAATGGATCAGGGAATCCGGAAGGGCGCCGTCCGCGAAGTGGATGTACGCGGACTTCTCGAACAGGCCGGTGGCGTCCAGCAGGAAGGCGGCGTGCCGGGGATTCGCCGGATCGAGCGAGCGGATGAGCTCCGCGTACGAGACGTGGTGCGGCCAGTCGATCTCCAGCGCCTGTGCCGAGCGGCGCAGCTTGTCGACCCCGTCCGGGGCCGCGCCCAGGGTGCGCAGGATCCCGGTGCCCGCAGCGATCATCAGATCGGCCGCGGCCATGCCGGTGAGCAGGGAGATCTGCTCGTTCCAGCCGTCGACGGGGCGCGGAGCGCGGTAGACGAGGGTGTACGTGTCGCCGGTCTCGACGACCTCCTGCTCGGGGAGGTCGAGGGAGACCCCGCCGCGTTCGACCTCCAGGGCCTCCCGGAGCGTGCCCACGGTCTTCAGCAGGGCGAGCGGTTCCTCCGCCGTGCCCGCTTCGATCAGCTGCTGGGCGCCGGCGCAGTCGAGCCTGAGGCGGCTGCGCACGCGCGCACGGCGTACGTCGACCGCGACCTGGCGGCCGTCGGCATCCAGGTCGAAGCGCCAGAGCAGGGCGGGCACGGTCTGGTCGGGCAGCAGACTGGCGGCGCCCTCGGAGAGGACCGGCGGGTGCAGCGGAATCTTCTCGTCGGGGAAGTAGAGGGTCTCGACGCGCTGATGGGCCTCCTTGTCCACGGCGCCGCCGGCGGTGACGAACGCGGCGACGTCGGCGATGGCGTAGTGGACGCGGTAGCCGCCGCCCGGCCGCCGGGCGAGGTGCATGGCCTGGTCGAGGTCGCGGGAGCCCGGTGGGTCGATGGTGAAGAGGGGGATGCCGGTGGCGTCGTGGTCCGGCAGCCGCGGGGACGCCGCGGCCGCCTCCGCCTCAGCGAGGACGGCCGGCGGGAAGCCCGCCGGAACCTGCATCCGGGTCCTCAGTGCGCGCAGCGCGGCCCGCAGGTCCTCGGCTGCGCCGGTCACGTGAATGTGGCGGCGTGGCATGGACCGAGCGTATGGCGGAGGGCCCGGCCCGGCACTTTGTAGGCTGAACGCTCTGGGGCCGCACCCCCAGCCCCGTACGTACGAAGGAGAACCACCGTGCTCGTGCTGTTGCCGCCGTCGGAGGGTAAGGCCGCTTCCGGCCGTGGGGCGCCGCTCAAGCCGGAGTCCCTGTCGCTGCCGGGCCTGACCGAGGCGCGGGCGGCGGTCCTGGACGAGCTGGTCGAGCTGTGCGTCGCCGACGAGGAGAAGGCGCGTGAGGTGCTCGGGCTGAGCGAGGGGCTGCGCGGCGAGATCGCCAAGAACACGGAGCTGCGGACGGCGGGTGCGCGTCCGGCCGGCGAGATCTACACGGGGGTGTTGTACGACGCGCTGGGCCTGGCCACGCTGGACGCGGCGGCGCGGAAGCGGGCGCGGACCTCGCTCCTGGTGTTCTCGGGGCTGTGGGGCGCGGTGCGCATGGACGACCGGATTCCGTCGTACCGCTGCTCCATGGGCGTGAAGCTGCCGGGGCTCGGGGCGCTGGGTGCGCACTGGCGGGGTGCGATGGCGACCGAACTGCCGGAGGCGGCCGGCGACGGGCTCGTGCTGGACCTGCGGTCCACGGCGTACACCTCGGCGTGGAAGCCGAAGGGCGAGGTGGCGGCGCGGACGGCGACGGTGCGGGTGCTGCATGCGCCGACCCGCAAGGTGGTCAGCCACTTCAACAAGGCGACGAAGGGCCGGATCGTACGGAGCCTCCTCGAGGCGGGTGCGGCGCCGAAGGACCCGGTGGAGCTGGTGGTGGCGCTGCGGGATCTGAAGTACGTGGTGGAGGAGGGGAAGGCGGGGGTCCTCGACGTGCTGGTGGAGGAGATCCACTAGGGGGGCGCGCCGGCCCGGATGGGGTGCCCCGGCGCCTGTGGGCGTCGGGTCCGAGCGGTCGACGCGTACCCGGCGCAGGTCGGGCGTTGCACAGTGCGCAACGCTCGTTGCGTGTGTTGTCGCCGCCGGGCAGGATGGGGCCATGACCTCCGCGCTGCCCTCGGTCCTCGACCTCGCTCCCGTCGTCCCGGTCGTCGTCATCGAGGACGCCGCCGACGCCGTACCCCTCGCCCGCGCCCTCGTCGCGGGCGGACTGCCCGCCATCGAGGTGACCCTGCGCACCCCGGCGGCGCTCGACGCCATCCGCGCGATCGCCGCCGAGGTCCCCGACGCGGTCGTCGGCGCCGGCACCGTCGTGTCGGCGGCCGGGGTCGCGGACGCCGTCGCGGCGGGCTCGCGCTTCCTGGTGAGCCCCGGCTGGACGGAGAGCCTGCTGGACGCCATGAAGTCCTCGGGAGTGCCGTTCCTGCCGGGCGTCTCGACCACGTCGGAGGTCGTGGCGCTCCTGGAGCACGGGGTGCGCGAGATGAAGTTCTTCCCCGCCGAGGCGGCGGGTGGCATCCCCTATCTGAAGTCGCTCTCCGGCCCGCTCCCCCAGGCCCGCTTCTGCCCGACCGGCGGCATCTCCCCGGCCTCCGCCCCCGCCTACCTCGCGCTGCCGAACGTCGGCTGCGTCGGCGGTACGTGGATGCTGCCCGCCGACGCCCTCGCGGCCCGCGACTGGACGCGGGTCGAGTCGCTGGCGCGCGAGGCGGCGGAGCTGCGGACCCGCTGACAGGCGGTGGCGCGCAGGCGCTGATCGGCCGTCAGGAGACCGTCAGGCCCACGTGGTCGGTCACGGGGCGGTACCCGAGCCGCTGATACAGCGCGTTGCTGGTGGGGTTGGAGAGGTCCGTGAAGAGCAGGACCTGCTGCGCGCCCGCGTCCAGCGCGGCACGACTGACGGCGCCGGTGACGGCTCCCGCGTAGCCGCGGCCGCGGAGTTCGGCCGGAGTGAACACCGGCGAGACCCGGGCCTGGCCCGCCACGATCGGCGAGACGCTCGCCATCGACACCGGTCCGTCGCCGGTCTCCCAGAAGTGGAGGCGCCCTTCGGCGACTCGGGGCTCGATGTTCGGGGTGTAGTCGACATCGGCGTCCTCCCCGATGTCCCGGGCGAAGTCACGCATCCATGACACGGCGAGCGGGATGTCGGCGGCGGCCGCCGTCCGCGGCCGTCCCGGCGGCGCGGGGTCCGGCGGGGTGAGCGTGCCGAGCCGGTAGAGCCGCATCCGGCGGGTGGTCGTCCACGTCCGGCTCTCCCCGCACAGCTCCCGGGCGAACGCCTCGGCCGTCTCCTCCTCGCCGCGCACGCCGGTCACCGCGGCAGCGTCCGGCAGCGCGTGGACGAGGGCGCGGGCCGCCTCCACGGGCATCGGTCCGAGCGCCGGCTCGTGGGGCAGCGTGAACAGGAAGGCGCCGGTCACCCGGCCGTCCGGCTCGGTCCACCAGCCGTACCGCGCGGACTCGACGGGCCGCCGCCGGGCGCCCTCGCTGAGGGTGAGCAGCACGGTGTTCCGCGCGGGGTCGGCGGCGAAGTGGTCGTGGGCGGCGGCGCGGAAGGCCGCGGCGTCCTCGGTGATGTGCCAGCTCATGGCGTCGATGGTGCTACGGAACGAGGGGAGGGGCCACGGATTTCCGTGACCCCTCCCCTCTGCTTCCGTCGCGGTTCACCTCAGGTGCGAGGTGTCGTTCAGGAGTCGTACGGAGGCGTTGCCGTCCGCGTAGTACGCCACCGCCGACAGCGAGGCCGCCGAGAGCTCCATCCGGAACAGGGACTCCGGCGGGGCGCCGAGGGCCAGCCGCACCAGGGTCTTGATGGGAGTGACGTGCGTGACGAGCAGGACGGTGCGGCCGGCGTACGCGGCGGTCAACCTGTCCCGGGTCGCGGAGACGCGCCGCGCGACGGTCGCGAAGCTCTCGCCGCCGCCGGTCGGGGCGGCCTTGGGCGAGGCGAGCCAGGCGTCGAGGTCGTCGGCGTACCGCTCCCGCACCTCGGCGAAGGTCAGCCCCTCCCAGGCGCCGAAGTCGGTCTCGCGCAGCCCGTCCTCGATGCGCGCGTCGAGGCCGAGGCGCGCGGCGACGGCCTCCGCGGTCTGACGGCAGCGCTTGAGCGGCGAGCTGACGATCTCCTGGATCGTCCCGCGCGCGGCGAGCGCGGCGGCGACGGCCTCGGCCTGCCGCAGCCCGGCGGCGGACAGCTCGGGGTCGGTGCCCCCGCTCCCCGAGAACCGCTTCTCGGGCGTGAGCGCGGTCTCCCCGTGCCGGAGCAGGACGAACGTGGCGGGGGCTCCCATGTCGGGCGCCCCCCAACCGGGCGCTGCGGCGCCGCCGGTGCGCGCGGCCGTGCCGTCGGCCCCGGACGCGGCGGGCTTGGGCTCGTGCCCGAGGACACCGGCCTCGGCCTCGAAGTCACCGCTCCGCGCGGACTCGCGCTCGGCCGTGGCGGCCGACGCCAGCGAGGCGCGGGCCTGGGCCGCGATGGTCTCGTCGGCGGCGAAGAGGCCGTCGTCGGCCGGGACACCCGCACCGGAGGCCGTACCCGCTCCCGAGAGCGCCGCCCTCGCGCGGGCCGCGCCGGCCGTCGCGTCGCCGGGAGGGCCCGAGGGCGCCGTCGCCGCGCCGCGCGCCGCGTTGCGCGCCGCCGACGCCTCCAGGGCGGCCGAGGAGGCCGAGGGCTCCCACTGCTTGCCGCGCTTGCCCGCGTCCATCGCCTCGTTGGCGAGGCGGTCCGCGTGCTTGTTCTTCTCCCGCGGGATCCACTCGTAACGGACCTGGCGCGCGGGGAAGATCCGTGCCGCCTCCGCCGCCAGCGGCTTCATGTCCGGGTGCTTGATCTTCCAGCGGCCGGACATCTGCTCGACGACCAGCTTGGAGTCCATCCGGACGTGGACCTTGGCCTCCGGGAACAGCTCACGCGCCGCCTTCAGACCGGCCACCAGGCCCTTGTACTCGGCGACGTTGTTCGTCGCGACGCCGATGTACTCGGCCCGCTCGGCGAGCGTCTCGCCGGTCACCGGGTCCAGGACCACCGCCCCGTACCCGGCCGGCCCCGGGTTGCCCCGGGAACCTCCGTCGGCTTCGACGACGACTTCCGTGATGGCCGTCATTACAGGCCGGACTCCGACGTGCGGACCAGGATCCGACGGCAGTTCTCGCACCGCACCACCGTGTCCGCGGCGGCCGCCCGGACCTCGTTGAGCTCGGTGATGTTCAGCTCGATGTGGCAGCCCTCGCACTTGCGCTGGTACAGCCGCGCCGCGCCGACACCGCCCTGCTGCTCGCGCAGCTTCTCGTAGAGCTTCAGCAGGTCGGCCGGGACGGAGCCGGCCACCAGCTCGCGCTCCTTGCCGACGGACGCCGACTCGCCGTCCAGCTGGGCCTGCGCCGCGTCACGGCGGGCGGTCGCGTCGTCGGCCTTGGCCTGCACGGCGGAGGCCCGCTCGGTCAGCTCGGCGACCCGCTCGGTGGCGGACTCACGGCGCTCCATGACTTCGAGGACGATGTCCTCCAGGTCGCCCTGGCGCTTGGCGAGCGAGGTGATCTCGCGCTGGAGGCTCTCCAGGTCCTTCGGGGAGGAGACGGCGCCGGAGTCCAGCCGCTGCTGGTCCCGGACGGCGCGCTGGCGCACCTGGTCGACGTCCTGCTCGGCCTTGGTCTGCTCGCGGGCGCAGTCGCTCTCCTCGGTCTGCGCGGCGACGAGCAGGTCGCGCAGCTGCGTGAGGTCCTTGTTCAGCGACTCGATCTCGGCGTGCTCGGGCAGGGACTTGCGCTTGTGGGCGAGCTGCTGGAGACGGACGTCCAGGGCCTGGACGTCGAGGAGTCGGATCTGGTCGGCGGGCGCGGCGTTCAGTTGGGGGCTCCAGGGGAGTTGTGGTCAGAAGGGGCGCGCGAAGCGCTCTCTGGAAGGGCGGCGGCGGGGACGAGGTGGGCGGACCAGGGGTCGGTGACCGTCTTCGAGACGTGGACGCGCAGGTCCCAGCCGTGGCGGTCGGAGATCTCGTCGAGCTGGGCGGCGGCCTGCTCGCACCAGGGCCATTCGGTGGCCCAGTGGGCGGCGTCGATCAGGCCGATCGGCGCGCGCTGGGTGGCTTCGGAGACCGGGTGGTGGCGCAGGTCGGCGGTGAGGAAGGCGTCCACACCGGCGGCCCGGACGGCGTCGAAGAGGCCGTCGCCGGAGCCGCCGCTGACCGCGACCCGGCGGACGGTCAGGCCCGGGTCTCCGGCGACCCGGATCCCCTGCGCCGTGGCGGGCAGCCGCTTCGCGGCGCGGGCCGCGAACTCGGCCAGCGTCTCGGGGTGGTCCAGTTCGCAGATCCGGCCGAGGTTGGTCTCGGGGACCAGGGGGCCGGTGATCCGCAGGTCCAGGGCGCCGGCGAGGGCGTCGGACACCCCCGGGTCGGCGGTGTCGGCGTTGGTGTGCGCGACGTGCAGGGCGACGTCGTGCTTGATCAGCGTGTGCACGACACGGCCCTTGAAGTGGGAGGCCGCGACCGTCGTGGTGCCGCGCAGATAGAGCGGGTGGTGGGTGACGATCAGGTCGGCGCCCAGCGCGATCGCCTCGTCGGCGATCTCCTGGACCGGGTCCACGGCGAACAGGACACGGGTCACCTCGGCGTCGGGGTCGCCGCAGACCGTGCCGACGGCGTCCCACTCCTCGGCCCGCTCGGGCGGCCAGAGAGCGTCGAGCGCGGCGATGACTTCAGACAGACGGGGCACGGAGGAAAGGCTACCTGGCCGCCTTGTGCGCCTGAACCGGCGCGGCTCTCGCGGAGGTGGCGGGCCGCCGCCGGGGTTGCTCGATCGAGGGTCGCGGTGCTCGTCACCGAGTGGAGCCCTGGCGCCGTCGGTCGGCGCCAGGGGTCCGCGGCCTACTTCACCAGGTCGGCGCGCAGGTCGGCGAGGACGCTGTCGGCCGCGGTGACACCGAGGCCGAGGTACCAGGTCTCGTCCGGGACGTCCTTGGCCTGGCCGGCCTCGACCGCCTTGAGGTTCTTCCACAGCGGGTTGGCCTGGGCGGTGTCGCGCTTGGTGGCCTTCGGGTCGCCGTAGACGCCGGTGAAGATCCAGTCGGCGTCGGCCTGGTCGATCTTCTCGGGGCTGATCTCGGCGGCGAGGTCGTCGATCTGCTGGTTCGCGGGCCGGGGCAGGCCCGCGTCCTCGAGGATCGTGCCGATGAAGGACGCCTTGGCGTAGAGGCGGATCTTGCCCGGAAGGTAGCGGACCATGGAGATGGTCGGCTTGTTCGGGCCGATGTCCACGCCCAGCTGCTTCGCCTTGGTCTCGTAGGCGGCGAGCTTCGTCCTGGCGTCGGCGGTCTTGTCCAGGGCCGCGGCGTTGAGGAGGTAGTTCTCCTTCCAGGTGAAGCCGGGGCGGATGGAGAAGACGGTGGGGGCGATCTTCGAGAGCTCGTCGTACTTGTCCGCGGCGCGCAGCTGGCTGCCGAGGATCAGGTCGGGCTCCAGATTGGCGATCGCCTCGAGGTTGAGGTTGTTGATGGTGCCGACGGACTTGGGGGCGCCGGCGTCCTTCTTCAGATACGTGGGGATGCCATCGTCTCCCTCGGCGGGGGCGTATCCGACGGGCTGGATCCCGAGCGAGACGACGTTGTCGAGCTCGCCGACGTCGAGGACGACGACCCGCTTGGGAGCGGACTTGATCTCGGTCTTGCCGAGCGCGTGGGTGAGGGTGCGCGGGAACTTGCCGGCCTCGGCGTCCGTCCCCATGGCCGCGGTCTTGGCCGCCGCGTCGCCGAAGTCCTTGCCGCCCGTGGCGACGTCCTTCTTGGCGGCGCCTTCCTTCTTTTCCGAGGTGGCGCCCGATGCGCCCTCGTCGCTTCCGCATGCCGCGAGGGAGAGCGCGGCGGCGAGGGCGAGGGCTGCGGCGGTGCCGCGGCGGCGGAGGGACATGAAGGATTCTCCTGTACGGGTACGAGGACGGCGGCTCGGGATCGGTCACGGAACGGGTCCCCTACCCGGCCCGCACCCGGAGTCCCAGACTCCACTTAGGGTCGCCTTACCTTATGCCCCACCCTTCTCTTCAGCACAACCACCCCCCTCCCCTCAGCAGAATCGATTCACGGCCACCCTTATGTGTGAAGTGACCGAGCTCGTGTTGTTCGGCAGGAAGTGCGAAAACTAGCTTCGGTGGCCGGAGGTGACGAGACGATGACAGCCTGTGCCATCGAGACGGCGGCGGGGGACGGCGGCGCGGTGTGGCCGTCGAGGTTCACGATCACGGCCAACGGGGCGTACGCGGCACGGCTCGCCGGCACCGGGGACGCCCTGTACGCGGAGCGTTGGACCCTGGACGGACCGGAGCCGTACGCCGTACCCCTTCCGCTCGACCAGCCCGAGGAGCGCCACACGCAGCTGCTGCCGCTGGCGGACGGACGGGTGCTGACCGGCCGTCGGGTGGACGGCGACCGCCACACGTTCTCGCTGCTGTACCCGACGGGACCGGGGACGGGGGAACTGTCCCTGGGGGCCGTGGAGTCCGCCGATCTCACGCTGCTGCCGCCCTCGCCGAACGGCATCTGCGCGTACGCGATGTGCGTCGGGGCGGACTCCACCACGATCTGGCTGGTGGCGGGCGGTGCCTTCGGGCCCGAGCAGGTCGCCGAAGTCGAGGGCCGCTGCTCCGGCGGGGTCTGGCTGGACCGTACGGGCCGGATGCTCGCCCTCGACCGGCGACTGGCCGACGGCCCGGTCAAGGCGGTGGCGGTCGACCTGGAACGGGGCGGGGAGGTGACGCCGCTGCTCCAGATCACCGAGGAGAGCCAGGACCGGCTGCTGATGGCCGACCCGGACAGCGGGCTGCTGCTGATCCGCTCGGACGCGCCGTCACCGGGGCACGAACGGCTCGGGTGGGGTGTCCTCGGCAGTCTGCTGCCGATTCGTTTCCCCGACTGTCTGCGGCTGGACGACGCGGCGTTGACCCCGTTCGCGGTGCAGCCGGGGCAGGTGCTGCTGCCGGAGACCTGCTCGGTCGCGCTGCGGATCGACGCGGCGGCGGGGAGCTGGGTCGGGATGTGGCGCCCGGCCGATCGCCGGATGCACCAACTGGCGGCCCCCGCGGGGTGGCTGGCCGGGTCGGGGCTCTGGACGGCGGAGGGCGTGCTGCGCCTCCCGTTCGCGACGGAGGAGACGCCCTGCGGACTCGCCGGCCTCGAGGTCCCGCCGGACCCGGAACCGGCGCGGGTCGAGGTCACGGTGGAGCCGCCGGTCTGCCGCCCCGTCCCGCTCCAGCAGGCACCGCTCGCCGACCGTAAAGCCGCTGGTTAGACTCTCGGCCGCACGACAACAGCGATCATTACGGGGTGAGTTCCACCATGTCGGAAGCACGTACGGACGGGACGGAGCCGAACGGCTCCGGAAAGCACCGCGGCGAGGCGGCGCCGTCGGAGGAGTCCACCTCCTCCCCGCACGGCCGCCACCGCCGCGACGCGGAGCAGTAACGACGGCACGGCGCCCGGCCTCCGGGGACGATCTCCCCGCCCGGACCGCCGCTGCCGAGGTGACGACGAACGGCCCCGGGGTCTCCCCCGGGGCCGTTCCCGTTCCCGTTCCCGTTCCCGCCCCCGAAACGCACGGCGGCGCCGGGCGGCCCGCCGGGGGTTCGGGGCCGCGCCCCCGGTCGGGTGGGGTGGGGGATCCCCCACCTCGTCAGCCCTTCTTCAGCCCCAGGACCTCCGCCGCCGCGAACGTCTCGCCCGACGGGCGGCCCGCGTAGTGCGGGGAGAGCAGCCCGTCCAGCTCCTCGTACGTGAACGCGTCCTTCGACGTGTCGAACTTGGCCGACACCCTCGGGCGGTCCACGATCGCGACCATCCCGCCGTGCACCACCAGCAGCTGGCCGTTGACCGACGCCGCCGCCGGCGAGGCCAGGTAGCCGACCAGCGGCGCCACGTGCTCCGGCGCCAGCGCGTCCAGCTCCCCGGCAGCCGGCTCCGCGAAGCCCGCGAAGACGTCCTCGGTCATCCGGGTCCGCGCCCGCGGGCAGATCGCGTTCGCCGTGACGCCGTACTTCGCCAGCGCCAACGCCGTCGACGTCGTCAGCCCGACGATCCCGCCCTTGGCCGCGGCGTAGTTCGGCTGCCCGGCGGAGCCGGCGAGGAACGCCTCCGACGAGGTGTTCACGATCCGGCCGTACACCCCGGACTCCCCCGCCTTGGCCCGTCCCCGCCAGTGCACCGCGGCGAAGTGCGTGGTGTTGAAGTGCCCCTTGAGGTGGACCCGGATCACCGAGTCCCACTCCTCCTCGCTCATCGAGAAGACCATCCGGTCCCGCAGGATGCCCGCGTTGTTGACCAGGATGTCCAGCTTGCCGAACTCGCCGACCGCCAGGTCGACGAGGCCCCGCGCGGTCTCGAAGTCGGCGACGTCGCCCAGGTGCGCCACCGCCCGGCCGCCCGCCGCGCGGATCTCCGCCGCGACCTCCTCGGCGGGCGCGGCCGACGCGTCGCCCGAGCCGTCCCGCCCCGCCTGCCCGTAGTCGTTGACGACGACGGACGCGCCCAGGCGGGCGAGTTCCAGCGCCTCGGCCCGGCCGAGACCCCGGCCGGCGCCCGTGACGATCGCGGACAGACCCTCAAGGGGGAGTGACATGTGTCGTGGTCCTCTCAGATCTCGATGCAGGTACGCAGCGCGACACCCGTACGCATCTGCTCGATCGCCTCGTTGATCCCGGAGAGCGGCACCCGGTGGGTGATCAGCGACTCCAGGTCGATCCGTCCCGCCCGCCAGAGCGCGATGGCCCGCTCGTACGAACGCAGCACGTCACCGCCCCCGTACATCGACGGCAGGATCTTCTTCTCGTCGAAGAACAGCTCGAACATGTTGAGCTGCAGGAAGTCGTCGAGCGCGCCCGCGCCGACCACGCAGAGCGTGCCGCCGCGCCGGGTCGTCTCGTACGCGGTGCGGGCGGTGGCGGACTTGCCGACGACCTCGAAGACGTAGTCGAAGCCCTCACCCGCGGTGATCCGCTGCTTGGCGTCGGCGAGCGCGTCGGGCGCGACTGCCTCGGTGGCGCCGAAGCGCAGGGCCGCCTCCCGCCGGGACTCGACGGGGTCGACGGCGACGATCTGCGCGGCCCCCTGGAGCTTGGCGCCCTGGATCGCCGAGATGCCGACGCCGCCGCAGCCGATGACGGCGACCGAGGAACCGGCCCGCACCCGCGCCGTGTTGATCGCCGCGCCGAGCCCGGTGGTGACGCCGCAGCCGATGAGGGCGGCGATGTCGAAGGGCACGTCGTCGGGGATCGGCACGGCGCAGCCGGCGTCGACGACGACCTCCTCGGTGAACGTGCCGGTCCCCGCGAAACCGAAGACCTCCCCTCCGGGCCTGCGGAAGTTGGGGGTGCCGGCGTTCATGAACCCGGCCAGGCACAGCTGTGTCTGGCCGCGCTTGCAGGCGGGACAGCCCCCGCAGGCGGGCAGCCAGCAGAGCAGGACCCGCTGCCCCTCGCTCAGCCCGGTGACGCCGTCGCCGACGTCGAGGATCTCGCCGGCGCCCTCGTGGCCGGGGATGAACGGCGCGGGCTGCGGGAGCACGCCGCTCATGGCGGAGACGTCGGAGTGGCACAGTCCGGTCGCCCTGACCCGGATCCTCACCTTGCCGGGGCCGAAGCCCACCGCCTCGACGTCGTCGAGGACCTCCAGTTTGTCCTGGCCGATCTCGTGCAGTACGGCTGCGCGCATGGTGCGGGCTCCAATCACGAATACTCGACGAGGGTGTCGGCGAGCACCGGAGCGTCGTCGCGCTCGACCGCCGTGACCGACACCTGGACGCGGCCGGGCTCGGGAGAGTCCTGCCAGATCCGGATACGCAGGGTCTCGCCGGGGAAGACGATCCCGGCGAAACGGGTGCGGTAGGACCGGACACGGGCGACGTCTCCGCCGAGCACCGTGTCCACCACCGCCTTGAGGGTCATGCCGTACGTGCAGAGTCCGTGGAGGATCGGCCGGTCGAAGCCGGCGAGCTCGGCGAACTCGGGGTCGGCGTGGAGCGGGTTCCAGTCGCCGGAGAGCCGGTAGAGCAGGGCCTGGTCCGGGCGGATGGCCCGCTCGACGGTCTTGTCGGGCTCGCGGTCGGGGAGTTCGAGGCGCTCGGAGGGGCCGCGGTCGCCGCCCCAGCCGCCCTCTCCCCGTACGAAGATCTGGGCGTCGCTGGTCCACAGCGGGCCGTCGTCGTCGGCGACCTCGGAGCGCAGGACGAGGACGGCGGCCTTGCCCTTGTCGTGGACGGCGGCGACGCGGGAGGTGGTGACGGCCCTGCCTCGGACGGGGATGGGCCGGTGGAGCGTGATCGTCTGGCCGCCGTGCAGGACGGAGGCGAGGTTGATGTCGATGCCGGGCGCGGAGAGCCCGCCGACGACTCCCATGCCGGCGCCGGCGACGGTGGCGAAGCTGGGCAGGACGTGCAGCCGGGATTCGAGGGTGTAGCGGAGCTCGTCGGGGTCGGTGGCGGGGATGCCGGCACCGAGTCCGAGGTGGTAGAGCTGGATGTCCTTGTGGTCCCAGGCGATCTCGGCGCTGCGGGGCTCGGCGGCCACGGCCTTGGCGGCGTCAATGGGCATCGGGATGCTGCTCCTTGGAGATCCCGGAGGATCCGTGAAGAGGGAAGACCTCGGTGCGACCGTCCGCACCGTCGGCCGCACCGAGGCCGTGCGGGACCGTCCCGTACACGCCCGTTCTAGAACGCGTTCTAGGTCGGTAGATCCTCATGTATAGCCGAGCGGGGATGAGTTGAGAACCCCCTGGCAGCCATGTCTGACGGTACGTCAGATGTCTTGTCCCGCGCGAGGGTCAGGACATTTGTCCCTACGAGGTCCGTACATTCACTCCTGCCGCCGGACGGGCCCGGATCCGTAGCTTCGAAGGCATGACGAACGATCCCGCGGTGGTCTTCGAGGCCGCGACCAAGACATACGGCGGCGTCCCCGCCGTGGACGGCATCGACCTGACCGTCCGCCGCGGCGAGACCGTCGCGCTGCTGGGGCGCAACGGCGCCGGAAAGTCCACGACGATCGCCCTGCTGCTCGGTCTCGACGAGCCCGACGGCGGCCGGGTCTCGCTCTTCGGCGGGGCGCCGGCCCGCGCCGTCGAGGCCGGCCGGGTCGGCGCGATGCTCCAGGAAGGGCGGCCGGTCCCCCGGGTCACCGTGCGCGAGCTGGTCTCCTTCGTCGCCCGTACCTACCCCGCCCCCCTGCCCGTCGCCGAGGCCCTGGCCCTGGCCGGGCTGACCGAGCTGGCGGGACGGCGCGTGGACCGGCTCTCCGGCGGACAGGTGCAGCGGGTCCGCTTCGCCGTCGCGCTGGCCGGAAGCCCGGAGCTGATCGTCCTCGACGAGCCGACGGCCGCGCTCGACGTCGAGGCCCGCCAGGCGTTCTGGGAGTCGATGCGCGGCTACGCCCGCCGCGGCAACACGGTCCTGTTCTCCACGCACTATCTGGAGGAGGCCGACGCCCACGCCGACCGGATCGTCGTCCTCGACTCCGGTCGCGTCGTCGCCGACGGCACGAGCGAGCAGCTCAAGCGGGCGGCCGGCGGCAGCCTGGTCTCCTTCGACCTGGCCGGCGGGCCCACCGAGGGGCTCACGCTCCTGCCCGGCGTCACCTCCGTGGAGATACGCGGCGACCGCGCCCTGCTGCGCACCGACGACTCCGACGCCACGGTCCGCGCGCTGGCCGCGATGGACGCGATCCGTGGCCTGGAAGTCGCCGCGGTCTCCCTCGACGACGCCTTCCTGACCCTCACCCGGCGCACCCTGGAGACGGCCCGATGATCACCGAGTACGTAAGACTGGAAGTCCGCCGCACCCTGCGCGACACCGGATTCGTGATCTTCGGGATCGGGATGCCGGTCCTGATGTACCTGCTGTTCACCAACCTCGGCGCGAACGAGGCCGAGTGGAGGACCGCCTCCATGGTCGGGATGGCGGCGTACGGAGCCCTCGGCGCCGCCCTCTCGGTCGGCACCGGAGTCGCCGAGGACAAGTCGCTCGGCTGGCTGCGCCAGTTGCGCGTCACCCCGATGACCCCGCGCCAGGTGGTCACCGGCCGAGCGCTGACCGGATCGGTGATCGTGCTGCCGGCCATCGGCGCCGTCCTCCTGGCGGGCGCGCTCGTCAACGGGGTCCGGATGGAGGCCGCCTGGCAGTGGGGCGCCGTCGCCGTCGCCCTCTGGCTCGGTGCGCTCCCTTTCACCCTCCTCGGCATGGGCAACGGATACCGGCTCACCGCCCAGACCACCGGTGTCGTGAACGTCGGCTGCAACCTCGGCCTGGCGGTCGTCGGCGGACTCTGGTTCCCCGTCGAGCTGTTCCCCGACTGGCTGCGCACCCTGTCCTCGTACACCCCGACCAACCGCTTCTCCGAGCTCGGCCGGGCGATGACGGAGGGCACCGCTCCCGGCGCGGCGGCCCTGGCCGTTCTCGCCGTGTGGACGGCATTGTTCGGCACGTACGCGGCGGTCTCGTACCGCCGTTCGGCGAAGACGGTGTAGGGAGTGGTCATGGGGGACATCCGGCGGCGGTGGACCGTGGCGGCACGAGCGCGGTCGGATCGGGGACCGAGCGGGCTCAGCCTGCTGCCGTGGCTGCTGATGGGGATGGGCGCGCTCTCCCACCTCATTCGGGGTGACGCGCCGAACCCGGTGATCGGCGGTCTCGGTCTGTTCACCTTCAACACGCTCTACATCGCGATCGTGGTCCGGGCCTTCTCCCCGTGCCACCGGGAGACCCCGCTCACCTGGGGACTTCTCACCGGCCTCGGCGCACTCACCTTCGCGCTGGCCATCGGCTACGGAAGGGAGTGGCTGCTCCTCTTCCCCCTTCTGGGACTCGCGGTGGGGGCGGTGGTGCGACGGGGGAAGCGGCTGGGGAGGATCACCGTCCCGCTGGTCCTGGCGGTCGGGGTGGTGACGTTCTGGCGGGACGGCTGGAACTCCTTCGGCGTGGTGTACGGCACGTTCATCTCGGTCATGGTGACGGCGGCGATCCTCGCCCTGGACGAGACCGTCCGGCAGCTGCGGGCGACCCGGGAGGAGCTGGCCAGGACGGCCGTCGAGAAGGAGCGGCTGCGGTTCTCCCGGGACCTGCACGACCTGCTCGGGCACACCCTGTCGGTCATCGTGGTGAAGTCGGAGGCCGCCCGCCGGCTCGCCCCGCGCGACATCGACGCCGCGCTCGGGCAGGTCGCCGACATCGAGTCCGTCGGCCGTCAGGCCCTCACGGAGATCCGGGAGGCCGTCACGGGCTACCGCGAGGGCAGCCTGGCCACCGAGCTGGACCGGGCCCGCGACGCCCTGTCCTCGGGTGGGATAGAGCCGGTGGTCCGCCAGTCCGGCCCTCCCCTGGAGCCTCGGACGGAGGCGCTGCTGAGCTGGGTCGTACGGGAGTCGGCCACGAACGCCCTCCGGCACAGCGGGGCGACCCGCTGCGAGATCGAGGTGGGCGGTACCCCGGAACGGGTCCGGCTGACCGTCACCGACAACGGCCGCGGTGGTGACGCGGCCACCGCGGGCAGCGGTCTGAAGGGCCTGCGCGAGCGGGTCGCGGCCGCAGGCGGCACCCTTGACTCGGGACCCGCCCCGCGCGGAGGGTTCCGGGTCACCGCGGAACTCCCCGTGGAGACCGAGGCGTCGCAGGAGTGGGAGACCACGGGATGATCAGAGTTCTGCTCGCCGAGGACCAGGGCATGATGCGGGGCGCGCTGGCGCTGTTGCTCGGGATGGAGCCCGACATCGAGGTCGTCGCGCAGGTGGGGCGGGGTGACGAGATCGTCGACGCGGCGCTGACCAGTCGGCCCGAGGTGGCTCTCCTCGACATCGAACTCCCGGGCCGTTCCGGCCTCGACGCGGCCGCGGATCTCCGTGACGAGGTCCCCGACTGCCGGGTCCTCATCCTCACGACCTTCGGGCGCCCCGGCTATCTGCGCCGGGCGATGGAGGCCGGGGCGGCGGGCTTTCTGGTGAAGGACGGGCCGGTGGAGGAGCTGGCGGTGGCGATCCGCCAGGTCCTGCGGGGTGAGACGGTCATCGACCCGGCGCTCGCCGCTGCCGCTCTGAGCGCGGGCCCGAATCCGCTGACCACACGCGAACGGGACGCCCTGGGCGCGTCCGTGGACGGCGCGACGATCGCCGACATCGCCACGACGCTGCATCTGTCCGAGTCGACCGTCCGGAACTATCTCTCGTCCGCCATCGGCAAGACGGGCACCCGCAACCGCATGGAGGCGGTACGGGCGGCCCGGCAGCAGGGCTGGCTCTGAGCCGTCAGCCCCTCGGTTCCGGCCTCGGGAGCCAGAGCAGCATGAGGATCGCCGCGGCGACCAGCACACCCGTCGCCGTACGGAAGGCCAGGGCGTACCCCTCGGTCAGCGCCTCGGGGCTCGTGCCACCGGCCGTCCGCGCGGCCGCGACGGTGGAGAGGACCGCCAGGCCCAGCGCGCCGCCCATCGTGCGGGAGGTGTTGACGAGGCCGGAGACGAGGCCCGCGTCACCGGGGGCGGCGCTCGACGTGGCGAGCGTGGCGAGGGGGGTGGTGAGCAGACCCATGCCGAGCATCATCAGGATGCCCGGGCCCAGGATGATGGTGAGGAAGGTGCCGTCGGCGGTCATCGTCGACTGCCAGCCGAAGCCCGTCGCGGCGACGAGGGCTCCGATGACCGCGAGGTTGCGGGTGCCCGCCGCCGGCATCAGACGCGGGGCCAGCTTGGAGCCGACGATGACGCTGACCGAGCTGGGCACCAGGGCGAGACCGGCCTGGAGCGGGGTGTAGCCGAGGACGTTCTGCGCGTACACCGTCATGAAGAACCACATGGCGAACGAGGTCGAACCGCACACCAGGATCGCCACGTTGGCGGCTGCGACAGCGCGTGAGCGGAACACCTTCAGCGGCATCAACGGGGCCGCCGTGCGCGCCTCGACGGCGACGAAGACGGCGAGGAGCGCCAGGCCGCCGAGCAGCGGGAGCAGCGTGGCCGGGTCGCCCCAGCCGACGTCCTCCGTCTGCACGATGCCGTACGCGACGGCTGCCAGGCCGGCGGTGACGAGGACGGCGCCCGGGAGGTCGAGCCGACGACCGCCGACGGTGCGGCTCTCGGTCAGCCACAGCATGGCGCCCACCAGGACCAGGACGCCGACGGGGACGTTGATCAGGAGCACCCAGCGCCAGGAGAGCAGGTCCACCAGCACACCGCCGACGAACCCGCCCGCCGCGCCGCCGGCCGCTCCGACCGCCGTCCAGGTGCCGATGGCCCGGGTGCGCGCCGGGCCGACCGGGACGGCGGCGGTCACGATGGTGAGGGTCGCCGGCGCCAGCACGGCGGCGCCGAGACCCTGGGCCGCGCGGGCCGCGATCAGCTGCCAGCCCTCCTGCGCGAGCCCGCCGGCGACGGAGGCGGCGGTGAAGAGCCCGAGACCGAGCAGGAACATGCGCTTCCGGCCGAAGAGATCGGCCGCCCGGCCGCCGAGCAGCATGAATCCGGCGAAGGCGATGGAGTACGCGCTCAGGACCCACTGCAGTCCGGTCGCCGAGAGGCCGAGGTCGGCCCGCATCGACGGCAGCGCGACGTTCACCACCGACACGTCGAGCACCACCAGGAACTGCCCCGCACACGCGGCGAGTACCACGAGCCAGGTGCGCGGGGCGGGGCGTACGGAGGTGGACTGCTCGGTGACTGTCTTGGTGCGGACCATGCCTGTGATGGTCGCAGACGGCCCGTGCCCCGTACATCGGGATTCGGTCCTACGACCTCCGGAGCATGGTCACGACGGCCGCGCCGCCGAGCCCGATGTTGTGCGCGAGGCCGACGCGGGCGCCGTCCACCTGGCGGGGGCCGGCCTCGCCCCGCAGCTGCCAGACCAGTTCGGCGGCCTGGGCCAGACCGGTGGCTCCCAGGGGGTGGCCCTTGGAGATCAGCCCGCCCGAGGGGTTCACCACCCACCGCCCTCCGTAGGTCGTCGCGCCCGACTCGACGAGCTTCCCGGACGCGCCCTCCTCGCACATGCCGAGGGCCTCGTAGGTCAGGAGCTCGTTGACGGAGAAGCAGTCGTGCAGTTCGACGACGTCCACGTCCTCGATGCCGAGACCGGAGCGCTCGTACACCTGGCGGGCCGCGGCGCGGGACATCGGCCGGCCCACCGCGTCGATGCACGAGCCCGACTCGAAGGACTCCCCCGTGTCCGTGGTCATGGCCTGTGCCGCGATCTCGACGGCCTTGTCGTGCAGCCCGTGTTCGACGACGAACCGCTCCGACACCACGACCGCCGCCGCGGAGCCGTCCGAGGTCGGCGAGCACTGCAGTTTGGTCAGCGGCCGGTGGATCGTCTTCGCCGCGAGGATCTCCTCGACCGAGTACACGTCCTGGAACTGGGCGTTGGGGTTGTTCGCCGAGTGCCGGTGGTTCTTGGCGCCGACGGCGGCGAGCTGGACCTCCGTCGTCCCGTACCGCTCCATGTGTTCCCGGGCCGCGTTCCCGAAGATCTGCGCGGTCGGCGGGGACATCTCGAAGCCGTGGGCGGCGGCCATGATGCCGTAGTGCCGGGCGACCGGCGAGGTCTCGAAGTCACCCCCGTCCGAGCCCCCGCCCAAGGCACCCCGCGCCATCTTCTCGAAGCCGAGGGCGAGGACGCAGTCGGAGATCCCGCCCTCCACGAACTGCCGGGCCATCATCAGCGCCGTGGACGCCGTCGCGCAGTTGTTGTTGACGTTGTAGACGGGAACACCGGTCAGGCCGAGTTCGTACGCGGCGCGCTGCCCGGCCGTCGACGCCTGGAAGCAGTAGCCGACGGGCACCTGCTCCACCTGCGCGTAGGAGACCCCCGCGTCGGCGAGCGCCGCCGTCCCCGCCTCGCGGGCCATGTCCCAGTACTGCCAGTCGCGCGTCTCGGGCTTCTCGAACTTCGTCATCCCGACGCCGACGATGTACGCCTTCCCCATCTTCGGTTCCCCTCAGTCTCTCGGCAGGCCGAGCAGGCGCTCGGCGACGACATTGAGCTGGACCTGCGTGGTGCCGCCCGCGATGGTCAGGCAGCGGGACATCAGCAGGCCGTGGACGGCCCGCTCGCCCGCGCCCTCCCGTACCGCTCCCTCGGGGCCGAGCAGTTCGAGCGTGAGCTCGGCGACCTTCTGCTGGTGGACGGTCTGGACGAGCTTGCGGACGGAGGCGCCCGCGCCCGGTTCCAGGCCGGACACCTGGAGCATCGTGGTCCGCAGTCCGATGCAGGCGAGCGCGTGCGCCTCGGCGGCGAGCACCCCGATCCGGACCCGTACGGCGCTGTCGGCGTCGGCCGCCCGGTCGATCAGTGCCTCCAGGCCGGAGTCGAAGGCGACCTGGTCGGCCATGTGGACGCGTTCGTTGCCGAGGGTGTTGCGGGCGACCTTCCAGCCGTCGTCCACCTCGCCGACGACGGCGTCGGCCGGCAGCAGGACGTCGTCGAAGTACACCTCGTTGAAGAGCGAGTCTCCGGTGATCTCCTTCAGCGGCCGGATGTCGATCCCGGGGGTGTTCTTCATGTCGACGAGGAAGTACGTGAGTCCTCGGTGCTTGGGGGCGTCCGGGTCGGTCCGGGCGAGCAGGATGCCGTGGTCGGCCCACTGGGCGGCGCTCGTCCACACCTTCTGCCCGTTGATCCGCCAGCCGCCGTCCTCGGTGCGTTCCGCCCTGGTGCGCAGGGAGGCGAGATCGGACCCGGCGCCGGGCTCGGAGAACAGCTGGCACCACAGCAGCTCGCCCCGCAGGGTGGGACCGAGGTAGCGCTCCCGCTGCTCCGCCGTCCCGTACGCGAGGAGGGAGGGGACGACCCAGGTCGCGATCCCGAGCCCGCTGAGCCTGACGCCCGCCGCGTCCAGTTCCCGCTGTACGGCGAGCTGCCGGAGAGGTCCCGCGCCGAGGCCGTAGGGCGGCGGCAGGTGCGGGGCGGCATGGCCGGTGTCGGCCAGCGCGCGGCGGGCGGCGCCCGGGTCGAGCCCTGCGGCGGCGGAGATCACGGCGCGCGCCTCGGCGCGGAACGCGTCGGCCTCGGGCGGCAGTTCGAGCCGGAGTTCGCGCCGGGTGCCCTGGGCGGCGAGCCGGACGGCGTGCGCGCGATGGGTGTCGCCGGAGCCGAGGAGCTGGCGGGCGACGAGGGCCCGGCGGAGGGAGAGATGGGCGTCGTGCTCCCAGGTGAAGCCGATGCCGCCGAGGATCTGGATGCAGTCCTTGGCGCAGTCGTAGGCGGCGTCGAGGGCGGTGGCGGCGGCGAGCGCGGCGGTCAGGGAGCGGGACGCGTCCCTCGTGGACCGGGCCGCGTCCCAGGTGAGGGCGCGGGCCTGCTCGACCCGTACGAGCATGTCGGCGCAGAGGTGCTTGACCCCCTGGAACTGTCCGATGGGCCGCCCGAACTGCTCGCGTACCTTGGCGTACTCCGCGGCCGTCTCCAGCGCGCGGGCGGCGTTCCCACAGGCGTCGGCGGCGTACAGCACGGCCGCGAGATCCGTGACGAGGGCCGGGTCGACGTCCAGGATCCGGTGCCCGGGCACGAGCGCGCCGGCCGCGGTGACCTCGGCGGTGGGCCTTGTGGGGTCCGCGCTCAGGTGGGGGCGTACGGCGAGGGTGTCGGCGTCCACGGCGGCCCAGACCGTGCCGCGCGCCGTGCTCACGGCGAGGATCAGCAGATCGGCCTGGGAGCCGCCGAGGACGGGCGCCGCCGCCCCGTCGAGGAGCAGTCCGCCCTCGGTCTCGACGGCGGTCAGCCCGCCGGGCGCGAGGGCGACGGCCCCGATGCGCTCCCCGGCGGCGAGGGCCGTGGTCAGCTTCCGCTGTCCGGCCCGGGCCAGGATCTCGCCGGCGAGGACGGAGGGCAGATACGGCCCCGGGAGCAGCGCCCTCGCCCCCTCCTCCAGGACGACCGCCAGGTCGACGAGATCGCCGCCCCCTCCCCCGTACTCCTCGGGCAGATGGATCCCGAGGAGCCCCTGCGCGGCGAGCCCGTCCCAGTGGGCCGGGCGTCCGGTGACGCTGTCTTCCGGTGCGTCGAGGAGCCCCCGCACATCCTCGGACGGTACGGCCCGGCCGAGCCAGCCGCGCACGGACCGGGCCAACTCCCGCTGCTCTTGCGTGATTCCGATGCCCATGCGCGGCAGACTAGAACACGTTCCATTCTGACGGAAGGTCAGATACCGAAGTGATGGGCGGCGCGGCGTACCGGCACGCGCCGCCCGGGAACCGGCTGCGGAAGGGGGCCGGTCAGAGCCCGGTGAGGTGCTCGGGGCGGACCGGCGTCTTGTCGAGCTCCAGGCCCGTGGCGTTCCGGATCGCCGCGAGGACGGCCGGGGTCGCGGACAGGGTCGGGGCCTCACCGATGCCGCGCACCCCGTACGGCGCGTTCGGGTCCGCCAGCTCGAGGTAGTCGACCGGGATGGTCGGCGTGTCGAGGATCGTCGGGATCAGGTAGTCCGTGAAGGAGGGGTTGCGCACCTTCGCGGTCTTCGGGTCCACGATGATCTCCTCCATCACCGCGACGCCCAGGCCCTGGGTGGTGCCACCCTGGATCTGGCCGACGACGGAGAGCGGGTTGAGCGCCTTGCCGACGTCCTGCGCACAAGCCAGCTCGACGACCTTGACCAGGCCGAGCTCGGTGTCCACCTCCACCACCGCGCGGTGCGCGGCGAACGAGTACTGGACGTGACCGTTGCCCTGGCCGGTGACCAGGTCGAACGCCTCGGTGGGGCGGTGCCGCCACTCCTCCTCGATCTCCACGACCTCGTCCTCCAGGACGTCCACGAGGGTGGAGAGGACCTCGCCTCCGTCGGTGACCACCTTGCCGCCCTCCAGGAGCAGTTCGGCCGTGGCCCACGCCGGGTGGTACGAGCCGAACTTGCGGCGGCCGATCTCCAGGACCTTCTCCCGGACGAGTTCGCAGGTGTTCTTGAGGGCACCGCCCGTCATGTACGTCTGACGGCCGGCGGAGGTCGAACCGGCGGAGCCGACCTGGGTGTCGGCCGGGTGGATGGTCACCTGCGTGACACCCAGCTCGGTACGGACGATCTGCGCGTGGATCGTGACACCGCCCTGGCCGACCTCCGCCATGGCCGTGTGGACCATCGCGACGGGCTCACCGTTGACGATCTCGATGCGCACCTTGGCGGTCGAGTAGTCGTCGAAGCCCTCGGAGAAGCCGACGTTCTTGACGCCGACCGCGTAGCCGACACCGCGGACGACGCCCTCGCCGTGTGTCGTGTTCGAGAGGCCGCCCGGCAGCGCGCGGACGTCCGCGCCCTCACCGGCGACCTCCCACTGGCGCTCCGGCGGCATCGGGCGGGCCTTGACCCTGCGCAGCAGCTCGGCGACCGGCGCCGGAGACTCCACGACCTGGCCGGTCGGCATGATCGTGCCCTGCTCCATGGCGTTCAGCCGGCGGAACTCGACCGGGTCCATGCCCAGCTTCGCGGCCAGCTTGTCCATCTGCGCCTCGTAGGCGAAGCACGCCTGGACCGCGCCGAATCCGCGCATCGCGCCACAGGGCGGGTTGTTCGTGTAGAGGCCGACCGCCTCGATCTCGACGTCGTCGATGACGTACGGGCCGACCGAGAGCGACGCGGCGTTGCCGACGACCGAGGCCGTGGACGACGCGTAGGCGCCGCCGTCCAGCACGATCCGGCACTTCATGTGCGTGATCCTGCCGTCCTTGGTGGCCCCGTGCTCGTACCAGAGCTTCGCCGGGTGGCGGTGCACATGGCCGAAGAACGACTCGAAGCGGTTGTAGACGATCTTGACGGGCTTGCCGGTGCGCAGCGCGAGCAGGCAGGCGTGGATCTGCATCGAGATGTCCTCGCGACCGCCGAACGCGCCGCCCACACCGGCCATCGTCATCCGCACCTTCTCCTCGGGCAGACCGAGGACCGGAGCGATCTGGTACAGGTCCGAGTGCAGCCACTGGGTGGCGCAGTACAGGTCGACACCGCCGTCCTCGGCGGGCACCGCGAGGCCGGACTCCGGGCCGAGGAAGGCCTGGTCCTGCATGCCGAAGGTGTACTCGCCCGTGACGATGACGTCGGCCTTCTTGGCGGCCTCGTCCGCGTCGCCGCGGAAGATCGGCTGGCGGTGCACGATGTTCGGGTGCGGGACGTGACCGGCGTGGTGGTCGTCGCGGTTCTCGTGCACGAGCACGGCGTCGGAAGCGAGCGCGGAGGCCTCGTCGGTGATGAGAGGCAGGTCCTTGTACTCGACCCTGATCTTCGCGGCGGCGCGCCGCGCGGTCTCCGGGTGGTCGGCGGCCACGAGGGCGACCGGCTCACCGTGGTGGCGGACCTTGCCGTGCGCCAGGACCGGGGTGTCCTTGAACTCCATGCCGTAGTTCTTCATCTCGGCCGGCAGGTCGTCGTACGTCATCACCGCGTAGACGCCCGACATGGCCACGGCCTCGGAGGTGTCGATGGACACGATCTCGGCATGAGCGACGGTGGAGCGCAAGATCTGGCCCCACAGCATGTCCTCGTGCCACATGTCCGAGGAGTACGCGAACTCACCGGTGACCTTGAGGGTGCCGTCCGGGCGGAGCGTGGACTCGCCGATGCCGCCCTTGGTCCGGGAGCCCTGCGTGACGTTGGTGGGGATACCCGTGGTGGTACCAGCCATGATCAGACCGCCTCTTCCTGACGTTCCCGGCGGGCCGCGGCCAGGCGGACCGCGTCCAGGATCTTCTCGTAACCCGTGCACCGGCAGAGGTTGCCGGAGAGCGCCTCGCGGATGTCCTGGTCGGACGGCTCCTTGTGGCGTTCGAGCAGTTCGTCGGCCGCCACCAGGAGACCCGGGGTGCAGAAGCCGCACTGGACGGCGCCGGCGTCGATGAACGCCTGCTGGATCGGCGAGAGTGCCGACGGGTCGCTGCCGGCCTCACCGGTCCGCGAGTCCTGACCGGCCCGCGAGCGGAGCTCGCCGCCGGACGGGCGCGCCTCCCACCTCCTGGCGGCGTCGAGCGAGGCACCGGTGTCGCGGTCGCCGTGCCCGCCGTGCTCCTCGCGCCGCTCGGCGAGGTCGGCCAGGCCCTCGACGGTGACGACCTCGCGGCCCTCGGCCTGGCCGGCGGCGACGAGGCAGGAGCAGACCGGCACGCTGTCCAGTCGGACGGTGCAGGAGCCGCACTCGCCCTGCTCGCAGGCGTTCTTGGAGCCGGGAAGCCCCAGGCGTTCGCGCAGAACGTAGAGGAGGGACTCGCCCTCCCAGACGTCGTCGGCTTCCTGCGGACGACCGTTGACGGTGAAATTGACGCGCATGGTCATGCAGCTCCCTCAAGCGAGCGGCCGGTGCCGCGGTACTGCTCCCAGGTCCAGCCGAGGTGGCGGCGGGCCATGATGCCGACGGCGTGGCGGCGGTAGTCCGCGGTGCCACGGACGTCGTCGATCGGGTTCGCGGCGCCCGAGCAGAGGTCCGCGAACTGCTTGGCGATCGACGGGGTGATGATCTTTCCGTTGTCCCAGAAGCCGCCCTCTTCGAGCGCGGCGTTGAGGTACTCCTCGGCCTCCTTGGCGCGGATCGGGGTCGGCGCGGCCGAACCGATGCCGGTACGGACCGTGCGGGTCTCCGGGTGGAGCGCCAGGCCGAACGCG
>NZ_JBHTTQ010000098.1:0-27259 GCF_042794475.1 Streptomyces sp. NPDC056527 | reverse complement strand
GAGCACATGCTCCGCGGCCGTCCGCCGTTCCGTGTTCCGTGTTCCGTGGGGCCGTCTACGACCAGGCGGCCACGAAGTAGCCGACGCCGTACGGCGCGTCCTCGTACAGCAGCCTGCCATCGAGGCCCGCGCCTTCGGCTGCGCCCGCGAGGACCTGCCAGGGGGCCCGGCCGGCCGCCTTCAGCTCGTACGCGAGGTTCTCGTCCATTCCGAGGAGGGCGTCCACGTCCGCGGAGCCCAGGGCCCGCGCGGCCTCCGCGTCGAACGCGGCGGCACGCTCGTCCAGGTAGCCGGGGGCTTTGAGGGTCCGGCAGGCACTGCCGTCGCCCATCACGAGCAGCGCGACGCGGTCGGCCGTGGCTGCCAACTCCCGGCCGGTGGAGACGCACCTCGCGGTCTCCAGGGGTTCGCCGACGCCGAGCCCCTCGACGGGGGCGTCGGCCCAGTCGGTGCGCTCCAGGAACCAGGCGGCGACGGCGAGCGAGGCGGGCAGCGGCCGCTCTCCGGCCGGTCCGTCACCGAGCCGTACCGAGAGGTCGACGCCGAAGCCGGCAAAACTGCCGGCCGAACCGGCGGGGAACGGTCCGCGTGCGCTCTCGTCGGCGGGACCGATGACATAGAGGCGGTCGGGCCGGGAGGCGGCGAGCAGCCCGACGGCGTCGGAACAGGCCGTACGGGCCGCGTCGAGTTCACCGGCGGCCCCGGCCGCCACCTCGGGCACGAGCAGGGGAGGACAGGGGCACACAGCTGCGGCGACAAGCATGATCCGCAGCCTACTGCGACGTCCTCCGGTCCCCCGCCACCGAGCCGTGGCGGGTTCGGTGGCTCACCCGGTTCGTCGGTGGCTGCCGCGGGCCGGGGGCTGTCAGTGGCTGCCGCAGGCCGGGGCGGAGGCCGCGGGCAGCGGCTCCGGCACACCGATCTTCGGCAGGCCGAGCAGGACACCCGCCGGCTTGGCGGCGTCCGCCGTGGTGCGCTTCTCCCAGGCGTCGCCGGCGCGGGTACGACGCACGGACGTCGTCGGACCCTCGGCGAGCAGGTGGTGCGGGGCGGCGTAGGTGATCTCGACGGTCACCACGTCGCCGGGGCGGACCTCCGCCTCCGGCTTGGTGAAGTGGACGAGCCGGTTGTCGGGGGCGCGGCCGGAGAGGCGGTGCGTGGAGCCGTCCTTGCGGCCCTCGCCCTCGGCGACCATGACCTCCAGGGTCCGGCCGACCTGCTTCTTGTTCTCCTCCCAGGAGATCTCCTCCTGGAGGGCGACGAGACGCTCGTAGCGCGCCTGCACGACCTCCTTGGGGATCTGCCCGTCCATCTCGGCCGCGGGGGTCCCGGGACGCTTGGAGTACTGGAAGGTGAAGGCGTTGGCGAAGCGCGCCTCGCGGACCGTGTGCATCGTCTGCTCGAAGTCCTCCTCGGTCTCGCCGGGGAAGCCCACGATGATGTCGGTGGAGATGGCGGCGTGCGGGATGGCCGCGCGCACCTTCTCGATGATGCCGAGGAAACGCTCCTGCCGGTACGAGCGGCGCATCGCCCTCAGCACGGTGTCCGAGCCGGACTGCAGCGGCATGTGGAGCTGCGGCATCACGTTCGGGGTCTCGGCCATGGCCGCGATGACGTCGTCGGTGAAGTCGCGGGGGTGCGGCGAGGTGAAGCGGACCCGCTCCAGGCCCTCGATGTCGCCGCAGGCGCGGAGCAGCTTGGAGAAGGCCTCGCGGTCGCCCAGGTCGGATCCGTACGCGTTGACGTTCTGACCGAGCAGGGTGATCTCCGAGACGCCCTCGGCGACCAGGGCTTCGATCTCGGCGAGGATGTCGCCGGGACGACGGTCCTCCTCCTTGCCGCGCAGCGCCGGGACGATACAGAACGTACAGGTGTTGTTGCAACCGACGGAGATCGAGACCCAGGCGGCGTACGCGGACTCGCGGCGGGTCGGCAGCGTGGAGGGGAAGGCCTCCAGCGACTCGGCGATCTCGATCTGGGCCTCTTCCTGGACGCGGGCGCGCTCCAGGAGGACAGGCAGCTTGCCGATGTTGTGCGTGCCGAAGACGACGTCGACCCAGGGGGCCTTCTTGACGATGGTGTCGCGGTCCTTCTGGGCGAGGCAGCCGCCGACGGCGATCTGCATACCCGGGCGCGTGGTCTTCCTCGGGGCGAGCCGGCCGAGGTTGCCGTACAGCTTGTTGTCGGCGTTCTCCCGGACGGCGCAGGTGTTGAAGACGACGACGTCGGCGTCACCGTCGGACCCCTCGGGGGCGCGGACGTAGCCGGCGTCTTCCAGCAGACCGGAGAGCCGCTCGGAGTCGTGGACGTTCATCTGGCACCCGTAGGTGCGTACTTCGTAGGTTCGCTGGACGTCCACTGCCTGGCTCCGGTCGCTGCTGGTCATGGAACAAGGGTATGCGGTGCCGAGCATTGCCCCGCCCCTAGCCGCCGCCGTGCGGTCCGGAGGCCGCCGGTCCCCTCCGCGAACCGTCAGCCCACCGCCATGGTGGTGGCCTCGACGGCGGCGGCCAGCTGGGACCGGAGCGTTCCCGCGTCGGGTCGGAGGGAGCCGCTGAAAGCGGCGGAGCCGATGGTGAAGGCGTCGGTCCCGGCATCCGCGAGGGCCTGTATCTGAGCGGCCGTGGTGATGCTGCCCGCCACCACGAGCCGGCCGGCGGTCGCGGCCCGGGCGGCCCGGACGAGGTCGAGCGGGTCGGCGTCCGTGGCTCGGTAGGCGAGAAGGTCCACACCCGCGCACCCCGCCGCCTCGGCTCGACGGCAGTCGTCGGCGATACGGGCCGGATCTCCGGCCAGGCTGGTGGGGTGACCGAGCGGTTCGCCGGCGAAGGGGAGGTACTCGATGCCGGTGCCGGCGAGCAGGGCCTGTGTCTCGTCGATCCAGGTGCCGCCCATGAGCCGGTCGACGCCCAGGTCGATCGCGGACTTCACCGAGTCGAGGGCCTGCTCGCGCGTGGTGCTGACGACCTCCAGGTAGCTGGTGGCGCCCATGTCCTTGATCTGCCGGTGGAGGCGGGCGAGTGTGGCGGGCTCGACGCCGATGTCCTTGAAGCCGATGTGGGCGATGCCGAGGTCACGGACGGCGTCGAGGACGTCGAGGCAGTCGGTGACGGTCCGGTCGTCACGGGTGAGCATGAAGATGAAGTCCACGGCGAGGATCCTCCGGGTCGGGAGCGGGGCGGGTGGGGCCGGCCAGTGCCGGTTCGGGCGGGTGACGCCGGGCGGGTGCGGCGCCGGTTGGGCGGGGCGGGTGGGGCAGGCCAGTGCCGGTAGGCGGGCGCGGCGCCAGTTCGGGCGGGGTGCCGGTTCGGGCGGGCAGTCGGTGCCGGTTGGGCGAGGTGCCGGTTCGGGCGGGCGCGGTCGGTGCCGAGGCGGGCCAGTGTGGTGGCGGCGCAGTGTGGTGGCGGCGCAGTACCCGTTCAGGCGCGGTGCGGCCGAGCCCCGGTACCGAGGCGGGCGCGATCGGTCAGGTGTCCGTCGGGACGGCGATCGACGGCCCCGTACCCGCAGCGGCAGCGGTGACGGAATCCGTGCCCGCGAGGTCGTCGGCCTGGTGGAGGGCGGTGAGCAGGCTGGTGTGGTCGGCGGTGCCCTGGCCGGCGAGGTCGAAGGCCGTGCCGTGGTCGACGCTGGTCCGTACGAAGGGCAGGCCGATGGTGATGTTGACGCCGTGCTCCAGGCCCAGGTACTTCACGGGTATGAGCCCCTGATCGTGGTACTGCGCGACGACGGCGTCGAACTCCCCGGCGCGGGCGCGCATGAAGACCGTGTCGGCGGGCCAGGGGCCGCTGGCGTCGATGCCTTCCCGCCGGGCGGCCCGGACGGCAGGCTCGATGATGTCGAGGTCCTCGCGTCCGAAGAGCCCGTTCTCGCCCGCGTGGGGGTTGAGTGCGGCGACGGCGATACGGGGACGGGTGCCTGTCCGACCGCCGGCCTGGAGCGTACGGTGCGTCAGCCGGATGATCTCCAGCTCGCGGGCGGTGGTGATCGAGTCGAGCGCCGTGCGCAGTGACTGGTGGACGGTGACCAGAACGACCCGCAGCTCGTCGTTGGCCATCATCATCGCGTAGTCGCTCGTGCCCGAGAGTTCGGCGAGGATCTCGGTGTGCCCCGGGTAGGACAGCCCGGCCAGCCGAAGTGCCTCCTTGTTGATGGGAGCGGTGGTGAGGGCCCGGACCTCGCCGCGGAGGGCGAGCTCGATGCCCCGGCGTACGTACTGGAAGGAAGCGGCTCCGGCGCGGGCGTCGACCGTTCCGAGGGTCAGGTCGCCGGGCAGAACGCCCTCGGCCAGGACGTTCATGACTCCGGGGCTGTGGATCGCCTCCGCCACGGAGTCGACCGGCCGCACCGTCACCTCGGTGCCCGTGATGCGGCAGGCCCGGGCGAGGGTGCCCGGGTCGCCGATGACGATGGTGGCGGGGCGGCGGCGTGGGGCGGCGTACGCCTTGACGGTGATCTCGGGTCCGATGCCGTTCGGGTCGCCCATGGTGATGGCGATGGGTCGCGTCGCGAGGGGCGTCGACCCCATGGGTGTCGTCATGAGACCGGTCCGCCCTCCATGAGAAGGCGGCAGAGGCGGTCGAGGGTCCCCTCGTCGCCGAAGCCGCCGGCTTTGATCAGCACGGGAATGCGGGGCGCGCTGAGCAGTACCCCGCGCGCGACTCCCGGCTCGGGCTCGTCGACCAGATCGATGCCCTTGGAGCCGAGCGCTTCGAGGACGGCCACGGCGGTCTCTCCGCCGGTGAGTACGAGTCCGTCGACCGTCCCGGCCGTCGCCAATTCCCGTACCGCGTGGGCCAGATCGTCCGTGAGTGAGCCGGAGGTGGTGCGGCGCTCGTCGGGGGTGTGGACCACGAGGACGGGCGCGGAGGCTTGCCGCAAGGCATGGACGGCCGTGGTGGGGTCGTCGGCGGAAGCGGCGGTGGCCACGTCCGCTCTCGTACGCAATCGGTCCAGCTGTCGCCGGGTGGCCGGGTTCGCGCTGCCGACGACCATGAGCGGGCGTCGGGCGCGGGGAAGCCCGGGGCGTGCGGCCTCCGGGGTGCGGAAGTGGCGGCGGGCCAGTGCCGCGGCGAGGCCCGGGGAGCCGACCCAGAGCACGTCGCGGGCACGGGGCGCCGAGGAGACGAGGCGGTCGAGATCGATGTCCATGGCGGCCGAGCAGACGAACAGGCCGCCCTGGCCGATCAGTTCGGGCAGCTTCTCGAACTGTTCCGGTTCCAGGTGCTGGGCCTCCGGCAGCAGCCGCGCGAGGTCCGAGCAGCGCACCGGGTGCGCCGGATCTCGGGCGAACTCCGTGTCGTGCACCGGCACGTCATGGACATGCTGGATCCCGCGGACCGTGGTCCTTCCCTCGGCCGGGAACGCCGGCGCGACGACGACCGCCCTTCGGCCCGAACCGTTGTGGGCTGCGCGGATCTCGGCAGCCACATGCCCGCGCAGTGTCGAGTCGACGGTCTTGACCAGGAGGTCCGCCGCAGCGAACTCACGAGCGGCCCGTTCGGCCCGGGTCACAGCAGCCGGCTCGTCGAGCAAGCGGCTGCCGAGGTCGACGGCGACGACACCGCCGAGGGCCGGCGCGCCCGCTTCGTACACACTCCCGCCGAGGGAACCGGCATCACCCTCGGCGACGGTGGACAGCAGGACCTTCGCCTGATGTCCGGCCCTGCGGAACGGCGCCGCGCCGTCGCCGGCGCTGGTGAGATCGTCCGCGAGCACAGCGATGCTCGACACGGGATCGTCCTGGGGTCCCACCCTCATGCGTCGTCCTCCTCGGATCGCCGACCGGTGACGACATCAACACTGACGCCCGGAAAGCCGCTGGACAAGCGATTCCTTCTCACTCCATCTGTGAGTAGATTTCACACATGCGCTGGCCCGACCTTCCCCCGCTGAACTCCCTGCTGCCCTTCGAGGCGACCGTGCGGCACGCGAGCATGACGCGGGCCGCCCAGGAACTCCATGTCACGCACGGCGCGGTCAGCCGCCAGATCCAGAACCTGGAGAAGTCCCTGGGCGTCACCCTCTTCGAGCGGGGGACCCGGTCCCTGCGTCCCACACCGCAGGCGCGTCGCCTGGCGGCCGCCGTTCGCGACGCTCTCGACCAGGTCGACACCGCCGCGCGGGAGGTCTCGCGCCGGGAACGCGGCGGCCCGCTCGCGCTGTCCTGCGAGCCCACGCTGCTCATGCGCTGGCTCATCCCCCGCCTGCCCGACCTCGCCGTCCAGGTTCCCGGTCTCACCGTGCACCTGTCGGCGGGCGGTGGGCCCGTGTCCTTCGAACGGGACACCATCGACGTCGCGCTGCGCCGCGACGACTTCCCCGTACCGGAGGACATGAGCCGCTCTCCGTTGTTCCTCGAACGGATCGGTCCGGTCTGCAGTCCGGAGATGGCGGATCGGGTGACGGGCAAGGGTGGAGTCGTCGGCGTGACGATTCTGCACACCAGTACCCGGCCGCGGGCGTGGGAGGACTGGCAGCGTCTGACGCGTCGGCGGGTGGAGCCCGGCGCGGAGCAGACCTTCGAGCACTTCTACCTGGCGTTGCAGGCGGCCGTCGCGGGGGTGGGTGTCGCCATCGGTCCGTACGCACTCGTCCATGACGATCTGATGCGCGGGCAGTTGGTGGCGCCGTTCGGCCTGGTCGCCGACGGCACGGGCTATCACCTGCTGAGCCCGCAGCCGCCCGAGCAGGACGGCCGGATCGCCGGCCTGCTCGGGTGGTTGAGGAGCCAGGCGGCTGAGCTGTGACCCTCGACGCGCCGGTCCGCGGTGAACGGCGCGGTGGCTCCTCGACGGTCAAGCCCTGACGAAGCGCTCCGCCTCCGCGCCACCCAGCCGGCCGGCGGGCAGGCGGCGGCCGAAGGCGAGGAGCAGCAGATCCTGTGCGCCGCCGGTCACCGGCGTACCGCTGCCGAACGACCAGTCGAGGTCGTCGGCACGGAGTCCGACCCCGTCGAGGTCGGCTCCGAAGAAGCGGGTGCCCCGCGGGGTGACCCGCGCGAGGACGGTGCGCAGGCGGTCCTCCGGCACGCGCCGGTCCAGGCCGAGGGCGACGGTGATGTCGAGACCGTGGATCACGTCGTGGGCGAGCGCCATCGCGTGGCCGCCGACCGGCGGCTTCCAGGGGTGCCCGGCGTTGTCACGCAGAGAGCCGGCGAGCTCTTCCGCGGTCAGGGCGGCGGTGTCGTGGCGGGCGAGACGGTCTGCCATGCGGTCGAGGCTGCCGCGGGACCTGACGAGCTCGGCGGCGATGCGCGGGACGGAGTGACGCATCGCCATGGTCATGTGGGCGGCCACCTCGCGTACCCGCCAGCCCGCGCAGAGACTGGGCGCATTCCATTGCGCCTCGGTGAGGGCGCCGAGGACGGCCGCGAGCTCGCGGCGTTCGTCGGCGATGTCGTCTCTGATTCCCATGCCAGTCAGCCTGGGCTGGGGGTCTCCATAAGTCCAAGACATGGATCATCTGGTTCCTAGAATCATTGGTTATGGAACTTCGTCAGCTGCGGTACTTCGTGACGGTGGTCGAGGAGGCCAATTTCACCCGGGCCGCTGCGCGCCTCCATGTGGCGCAGCCGGGCGTCAGCGCGCAGATCGCGCAGTTGGAGCGGGAGCTGGGCCAACGGCTGCTCGACCGGTCGGGGCGCACGGTGACGCCGACGGAGGTGGGCGCGGCGGTCCTGCCGTACGCGCGGGCGGCTCTGGCAGCCGGCGACGCGGTGCGGGAGACGGTCGCCGAGTTCAGCGGGCTGCTGCGGGGGCGGGTGGCGATCGGGCTCGTGTCCGGGGCCGGCACGCACGAGTTCGACATGGCGGGGCTGCTGGCCGGATTCCATGCTTCGCATCCGGAGGTGGAGATCGCGCTCACCGAGGACACGTCGGAGCGGATGCTGGGCGCGCTGCGGGCCGGTGAGCTCGACATCGCGATGGTCGGACTGGCGGAGGCGGGGCCGCCGCCGGGGCTCACGCTGCGGCTGGTGGTCGACGAGCCACTTGTCGCCGCGGTGGCTCCGGACGATGTGCTGGCGGGCGAGGAGGGAGCACTGGCGGTCTCCGCGTTGCGCGGCCGACGGCTGATCTGTCTGCCGCGGGGGACGGGGGTGCGTGGGGTTCTCGACCGGCTCTGCGGGGAGGCGGGCTTCGCCCCGCATGTGGCCTTCGAGGCGGCGGCGCCGCAGCTGCTGGTGCGGCTGGCGGAGCGGGGGCTGGGGGTGGCGGTGGTTCCGGGGCGCCCGGAGGAGACGGCGGGGGCATCAGGGCTGCGGCTCCGGCCACTGGCCGATCCACGCGCGCGTGGCCGGGTGGCCCTGGCCTGGCGCACCGAGGGCCCTTCCGGCCCTGCCGCCAAGGCCCTCCTGAGCCTCTTGCGCGAGGCCGTGCCGGTCCCGGGTGAAGCGTCGCCCTGAGGCCGACCCGCCCCGCCTGAGCAGGTGCCCACCGCGGGGTGGGAGGGTGGGCCGCCGTCGGTCGGCCTGGCCAGGTTGGCCTTCGAGCTGGCAGGATCGCGCCATGCTCGAGTCGCTCTCCCGTTCCGTCCGTCGTCGCCTTCTCACGGTGTCGGCGGCGGTTCTGGTGGTGTGCGGGCTGCTCGTCTGGTGGCTGGTTCCTTTCGGTTCGCCCGCTCCCAGTGGGCGGGTCGCGTTCAGTACCGGCGTCCCCACCGGCGTCTATCAGAAGTACGGAGAGCTGCTGCAGCAGGCCCTCGCCCGCGATCTGCCGGACGTCTCGATAACGCTCCGGAACAGCGAGGGCTCCCAGCAGAACCTCGCGCGGCTGGCATCCGGCGAGGCGGACTTCACCATCGCGACCTCCGATGCCGTCGCGCAGTATCAGCGGGACCGGAAGCCCGGCTTCGAGCAGCTGCGCGGCTGCGCGCGCCTCTACGACGACTACGTACAGCTCGTCGTCCGCAAGGACGCCCCCGTACGGTCGGTCTCCGACCTGCGCGGGCTGCGGGTCGGCGTCGGCCAGGAGGGCTCCGGGGTTCGGCTCATCGCGGACCGCGTCCTCGCGGCGGGCGGTCTCACCCCCGACGTCGACATCGAGCCGGTGTCGGCCGGCATCGACACGATGCCGGGCCTTCTGGAGCGCGGCAAGCTGGACGCGTTCTTCTGGTCGGGCGGTCTGCCCACCCAAGCCGTGCAGGAGCTCTCCGAGCGCTTTCCGGTACGGCTCGTGCCGCTGGACTCGACGCTGATCGACAACCTCCACGACGTCGGCGAGTCGAACCGTCACTACCGGTCGGCCGTCATCCCGGCCGACGCCTACGCCCGCGCGCAGGACGGACAGCCGGTGGAGACGCTCGCGGTGGCGAACCTCCTGGTGACCACCGACGCGTCGGATTCGTCGCTCGTGGAGGGTTTCACCCGCACGGTGATCAGAAGCCGGGACCGGATCGGCGGCCAGGTGCACCCGGCTCAGCTGGTGGATCTGCGGACCGCCATCTACACGGAGCCCCTGGCCCTCCACGAGGGCGCCCAGCGCTACTACCGCTCCGTGAAGCCGTAGGACTCCGTGCGGCCGTAGAGCCCGTGAAGCCGTACCGCTCCCCGTCCGTGAAGCCGCAGAGCCCACGGGGCCGTACCCCTCTCCACGAAGCCACAGAGCCACAGAGCCACAGAGCCACAGGGGGCTGGCTCGATGAAGCCGTAGCGCAACCCCTTGGGGGCATCCCCCGGCGCCGTCACCGCCCCTGCGGCACCGTCCTCGGCACCGTGACCGTCACCCGGAGCCCGTGGGGCTCGTTCGGGGCGTACGCGATCGAGCCGCCCCCCGCCGCCAGCAGGACCCGGGAGATGGACAGACCCAGGCCCGAGCCCTTGATGTTCTGGTGGCGGTTGCTGCGCCAGAAGCGGTCGCCGACCCGTTCGAGCTCCTCGCTCGTCAGCCCCGGGCCGTGGTCCTCGACCACGATCGTGCAGGTGTCTCCACCCGACGCGACGGCGACGGTCACCTCCTCGCCCGCCGGCGTGAACTTCAACGCGTTGTCGATCACCGCGTCGAGTGCGCTGGAGAGCGCCACCGGGTCCGCCCACGCCGTCACGGCGCGCCGCTCACTGCTCAGCCGTACGCCCTTCTCCTCGGCGAGCGGCCGCCAGGCGGACACGCGCTCGGCCGCCATCGCGCCGATGTCGGTCAATCGCAGGTCCGCGGCCGCGTGCTCGGCGAGCGCCAGGTCAAGCAGGTCGTCGAGGACCTGCGCGAGCCGCTTGCCCTCGGTGCGCACGGAGGCGATCTCCTCGTTCCCCTCGGGCAGTTCGAGGGCGAGCAGCTCGATGCGCAGCAGCAGCGCCGAGAGGGGGTTGCGCAGCTGGTGGGAGGCGTCCGCGACGAAGGCCCGCTGCTGTTCCAGCACGTCCTCGACGTTGTCGGCCATCTCGTTGAACGAGCGGGCCAGTCGGCGCAGTTCGGGCGGTCCGCCCGCCTCGGCCACCCGGGAGTTCATCTGACCGGTGGCGATGTCGTGGGTGACGGCGTCCAGGACCCGGACCGGTCGCAGGACCCATCCGGTGAGCCGGAAGGCGGCGCCGACGGCGAGCAGCATCGCGGCGAACTCGCCCGCGGCGATGATCAGCCAGCCGTGCAGGATGCGCGAACGCAGCTGTCCGGTGGGCGAGTCGGTGACCACGACGGCGACCACGTCACCGTCCCGTACGACGGGCGAGGCGATGATGAGGCGGGCGTTCGGCTGCCAGGGCCAGACCTGCGGCGGGTCGTGGCTGCGGCGGCCGAGCAGCGCCTCCTGGAAGGCGCGGCGGCCCTCCCCCTCCTCGGGTACGCCCCAGTCCGAGGGCGCCGCGGCCATGGCACGGTAGTCGCGGTAGAAGATGCCGGTACGAATGCCGTAGACGTCGTGGTAGCTGGCGAGTTCGCCGCGGAGGGTCGTACGGCGCTCGTCGATCCCGGGGTCGGTCTCGCTGACGAACTGCGCGAGCGCGGCGAACCGCGCCGCGTCGTCGAGCCGGTCGACGATCACCCGCTGCTGCTCGGCCGCGGCCAGGCTGGCGGCGAGCGGGAAGCCGAGGGCGAGCAGCACCCCGGCCATCAGGACGAGGAGGAGCGGGAGAAGACGAGTGCGCACGTGGGACCCGGGCGGCTACGCGGCCGGGGCGACCAGGCGGTAGCCGACGCCACGCACGGTCTCGATCAGGGCGGGCATCGCCAGCTTGGAGCGCAGCGAGGCGACATGCACTTCGAGCGTGCGGCCGGTGCCTTCCCAACTGGTGCGCCAGACCTCGCTGATGATCTGTTCGCGCCGGAAGACCACACCGGGTCGCTGGGCGAGCAGGGCCAGCAGGTCGAACTCCTTGCGGGTGAGCTGCACGGCGGTGCCGTCGACGCTGACCCGGCGCGTGGGCAGCTCGATGACGACGGAGCCGAGCCGCAGCGCCGCGTCGTCGCCGGCCGCGCCGGACTCCTCGCCAGTGGCCGTACGCCGGCTGACCGCGTGGATCCGGGCGAGCAGTTCGCCGGTGTCGTACGGCTTGACCACGTAGTCGTCGGCCCCGAGGTTGAGTCCGTGTATGCGGGAGCGCACGTCGGCCCGCGCCGTCACCATGATCACGGGAGTGGCGGTGAGCTTACGGATCCGGCCGCAGACCTGGTACCCGTCCTGGTCGGGCAGGCCGAGGTCGAGCAGGATCACTCCGTACGAGGGGCGTTCTCCGTGCGCGGCGGGCAGGACCGCCTGCAGCGCCTCCTCGCCGTTGCGGGCGTGCGTGACCGTGAACCCGTGCTTGGCCAGTACGGCGGACAGGGCCGCGGCGACATGGTCGTCGTCCTCGACGAGCAGAAGTCTCATGGCCCCCCTCCGGTGGCTTCGTGATCGTGCGGTGATGGCTATCTGTGTACCAGGGTGTACCAACGCATGAACGCCGATGGTCGCCGTCACAGTCAAGTGTCCCCCTGTTACCCCGGGGTTTCTGTTATGCACCCGGTACGCCACCGGGCGTCCTCTTCACGCAGTGTGTCCGGATGCGGCCGTATCGTTATCCTCAATTTCCGCTCAGATGTAATGACGCTGGTAGCACCGCGTGCCTAGTGTCCTCCCCAACCGAGGAGGACGGAGCAAGAGCCGATGAGCGGAGTGTCAGTGACCAAGGGCTCGGAAGACGCCGTAGCGGCGGCGGGCGACCTGGTCGTGCTGTCCAACGTGAACAAGCACTTCGGCGCGCTGCATGTGCTCCAGGACATCGACCTGACCATCGCCCGTGGCGAGGTCGTGGTCGTCATCGGACCCTCCGGGTCCGGTAAGTCCACGCTGTGCCGCACGATCAACCGCCTGGAGACGATCGACTCCGGCACCATCACCATCGACGACCGGCCGTTGCCCCAGGAGGGCAAGGAGCTGGCCCGGCTTCGCGCCGACGTCGGCATGGTGTTCCAGTCGTTCAACCTCTTCGCGCACAAGACCGTGCTCGAGAACGTGATGCTGGGGCAGGTGAAGGTCCGCAAGACCGTCAAGGGGGCGGCCGAGGCCAAGGCCCGCGCGCTGCTCGACCGGGTGGGCGTCGGCACGCAGGCCGACAAGTACCCGGCGCAGCTCTCCGGCGGTCAGCAGCAACGCGTGGCGATCGCACGGGCGTTGGCGATGGACCCGAAGGTCATGCTGTTCGACGAGCCGACGTCTGCGCTCGACCCCGAGATGATCAACGAGGTCCTCGAGGTCATGCAGCAGCTGGCGCGCGACGGAATGACGATGGTGGTCGTCACCCACGAGATGGGTTTCGCCCGATCCGCCGCCAACCGCGTGGTGTTCATGGCGGACGGCAAGATCGTCGAGCAGGCCACGCCGGACGAGTTCTTCAGCAACCCGCGCAGCGACCGGGCGAAGGACTTCCTTTCGAAAATCCTGCACCACTGACGACGGTCAGCCCCCATGATTCACCCTGCCGACCAACAACCCACGAACCAAGGGATGTTCACCATGAAGCTCCGCAAGTCCGCGGCCGTGGCCGTCGCCGTTCTCGCGCTCACCGCGACCGCCTGCGGTGGCAAGGAGGGCTCGGCCGGCGACAAGCCCGCCGTGAAGCCCGGCGACAAGGCCGCCCCCCAGCTCCCCAAGTACATCGTCGCCACCGATGTGAAGCTGGAGTCGCCGACCTTCAAGGAGGCGCAGAAGCGCGGCAAGCTGGTCATCGGCTCCAAGGCCGACCAGCCGTACCTCGGCTTCGAGGACCAGGCCACCAAGGAGCGGTCCGGCTTCGACGTCGAGATCGCCAAGATGATCGCGGCGGAGCTCGGCTTCACCGAGGACAAGATCGAGTGGAAGACGGTCGACTCCAAGTCCCGCGAGACGGCGATCTCCAAGGGCTCGGTCGACTACTACGTCGGCACGTACACGATCAACGACAAGCGCAAGGCGCAGGTCGGCTTCGCGGGCCCGTACTACAAGGCCGGCGCCGACCTCCTGGTCCGCAAGGACGAGACCGCCATCACCGGTCCGGAGACCCTCAAGGGCAAGAAGGTCTGCTCCATCACGGGCTCCACCCCGCTGCAGGAGATCAAGAAGCCCCAGTACGGCGCCGAGACCACCGAGCTCGCCAAGTACTCGGACTGCGTGCAGCAGCTGCTGACCAAGCAGGTCGACGCCGTCACCACGGACGACTCGATCCTCAAGGGCTACGCCGCCGCCAACGCCGGCAAGCTCAAGGTCGTCGGCAAGCCGTTCACCGAGGAGCCCTACGGTGTCGGCGTCCCGAAGGACGACACCGTCCTGCGCAACAAGATCAACGACATCCTTGAGAAGTACACCAAGGACGGCACGTACAAGAAGATCTACGAGGCGACTCTGGGTCTCTCCGGCTCCGCGTACGTCGAGCCGCCGGCGGTCAACCGCTACTGATCGCCGCTTGGACGCGAGCGCCCCGTACCCGAGTACGGGGCGCCGCTCCCCCTGCGCGCGCACGCCCGCCCCTGCCTTGCCCGTCCGCCTTGTCCGTAGGCCGCTGACCGCCGACGCGGAGACCTCATGAACGTACTGCTCGACCATTTCCCGGAGTTCCGCGACGGCTTCATAGGAACCGTGTCGATCACCGCCGTCAGCTCGGTCATCGCGCTGGTCCTCGGCATCATCGTCGCCGGCTTCCGGGTCTCGCCCGTGCCGCCCCTGCGCTTCTTCGGCACCCTCTGGGTCACGCTGCTGCGCAACACCCCGCTGACGCTGCTCTTCCTGGTCTCGTTCTTCGTCATCCCGGAGATCCTCTTCCCGGGTATGAGCCCGTTCGTGCTCGGCTCGCTCGCGCTCGGCTTCTACACCTCCGCGTTCATCTGCGAGGCCGTCCGGTCCGGCATCAGCACGGTGCCGCTCGGCCAGGCCGAGGCCGCCCGCTCGCTCGGCATGACGTTCTCCCAGACCCTGCGGATGATCGTGCTGCCGCAGGCCACCCGGACCGTGCTGCCGCCGCTGAGCTCGCTCTTCATCGCGCTCACCAAGAACTCGGCCATCGCGGGCGCCTTCAGCGTCACCGAACTCTTCGGCTGGCAGACGCTGATGAGCGAGCAGGGTTACGACATCATCCCGATCTTCATATGGGTCGCGGCCGCGTATCTCGTCGTCACCTTCACCATCAGCGGGATCTTCCGTCTCCTTGAGCGCCGCATGGAGGTCGCCCGATGAGTGCCAGCGTTCTCTACGACACCCCGGGCCCCAAGGCGCGCATCCGCAACCGGATCTACGCCGTCGTGGGCACCCTCGCCATCGTCGCGCTCATCGCCGTGAGCGTCGTCCGGCTGAGCGAAAAGGGTCATCTCGACCCCGCGATGTGGGACATCTTCAACTACGCGGGCATCCGGCAGAACATCGCCGACGCCGTCATCGCCACCCTGAAGGCCTTCGGCCTCGCGGCGGTCGGCTCGATCGTCCTCGGTGTGCTCCTCGCCGTCGGCCGGCTCTCCGACCACAAGCCGGTCCGCCTGCTGGCCACCGGCTTCATCGAGATCTTCCGCTCGATCCCGCTGCTGATCACGATCTACGCCGTGTGGGTCGGTTTCCTGGTCGACTACTCGATGTGGGCGCTGGCGCTCGGTCTGTCGGTCTACAACGGCTGTGTGCAGGCCGAGGTCCTGCGCGCCGGCGTGAACGCGGTGCCCAAGGGGCAGCGCGAGGCCGCGTACGCCCTGGGCATGAGCAAGACCCAGGTCATGACCACGGTCCTGATGCCGCAGGCCGTCCGCGCCATGCTGCCGACGATCATCAGCCAGCTGGTGGTCACCCTGAAGGACACCTCGCTCGGCTTCGTGATCCTCTACCCCGAGCTGCTCCAGACGGCCCGCCTGATCGCCTCCAACACGCAGGTGAACGGCCAGTACCCGTACGTGTCCACCATCGTGGTCATCGGCATCATCTACATCGCGATGTGTCTGGCGCTCTCCGCGCTCGCCACGTGGATCGAGAAGCGGGGCCGTCGGGCGAAGACGGGGATCCTGGCTCCCGACACCGCGGCGAAGGAGGTCGTGCTCACCGCCGACGCCGGTCAGGCCTTCGGCAACACGGCCGGCGGCGGCGCGGGCGGCGCCGACGGGCCTGGTATCACGAAGAACTGACAGTATGTGACATCATCCGGGGGCAGTGGCGGTCGCGCCGCTGCCCCCGTCGCTTGACGCAAGCACCCGCAATGGGTTGCATACGTTCTGTGATCACGCACCGGGCTCGCGCCACACTTCGCTGTGCTACCCGCATGACCGAACGGCCTTCAGGAGCCGCGCCGTGGACCCGGTGATCATCGTCGGCGCGGGGCCCGTGGGCCTCGCGCTCTCCCTTGCCCTGGCCTCGCAGGGCGTGCCCAGCGTCGTCCTCGACGAAGGGCACGGCAAGGAGGAACCCCGCCCCGCCCGCACGGTCGTGCTGCGCGCCGACATGGCGGCCATGGTGGAGCGACTCGGCTGCGCCACCCTCCGTGACGAGGGGGTCCGCTGGGTCGGCTGGCGCTCACTGCGTCGCAAGCAACAGATGAGGCACATCGAGCTGAACCTCGGCCTCGGCAGCACGGAGAGTGACGGCGAGGGCCCTGCCGCTCCCCTGCACATCCCCCAGCACGCCCTCGCGCGTGGACTGCGCGACGCGATCGCCGGGCAGGCGCTCGTCCAGCTCGTCACCGAGGCCCGGCTGGACACGATCGAGCAGGACGCGAACGGTGTCACCGCGCACACCCGCGGTCCCGGCGGGACCTGGTGGCGCGGCAGCCATCTGGTCGGCTGCGACGGCGCCCGCTCCACGGTGCGCAAGCTGCTCTCCATCCGCTTCCCCGGGCGTACGGCGGTGGAGCGGCATGCGGTCGCCGCGCTGCGCACCGAACTCCCCTGGCCGGGCGAGGCCGTCCTGCACCGCCAGCCGCCGTGGCGGGGTGGCGGCGAGGAGGTCACGGCACGTCCGCTGCCGGACGGCGTCTGGCGGATCGACTGGCTGCTGCCCCCGCGCGGCGACCTCGTCACACCCGACGCGCTCGTCGCCAAGATCCGCGACACCCTGGCCGGCTGGTGCGGCGGGGAGACACCTCCGTACGAGTTGATCGACACCGGCGTCCACACGCTGCACCACCGGCTCGCGCGGCGCTGGCGGGTGGACCGGATCTTCCTCGCGGGGGACGCGGCCCATCTGCTCGGCGCGGTCGGCACCCAGGGTCTCGACGAGGGGCTGCGGGACGCCGACAACCTGGCCTGGAAGCTCGCATACGCCTGGCACCACGGGGCCTCGGACACGCTGCTCGACAGTTACCAGAGCGAGCGACGGGCGGCCGTGGCCTCCCGGCTGCGGGCCGCCGACCAGTCGCTGCCCGTACTGCGCGGCGGCGGGGGCCTGCGGACGTACCTGTCGGGCGGCACACGGAGTCACGACAGCCTGCTGACGGACGGCCATCTGGGGCGCGGGCCGCTGGGCGCGCCCCCCGCGTACCCGCACTCCCCCCTCGCACCCCAGGACGCCGGGGTTTCCCAGGTGGCAGTGGGTACGGACGAGGGCGCACCGGTCGAGGACGTCCGGGTGACCGCGCCGGACGGCACGACCGTACGGCTCCGGGACCGGCTCGGGCAGGGGCGGCTCCTGGTGGTCCTGGTCGCACCCGGAACGGGTGTGTGGGACCGACGGCACTGGATGAGCGCGGGTGTGATGCCCCGCCTCGTGGAGGCGGTACGGGCTCTGCCGGTGAAGGCGGAGCTGCTGGTGACGGAGGCGTATCCGGGAGCCGCGGCCCACACCGTCCTGCTGGTACGGCCCGACGGCCATCTGGTCGCCTCGTTCCCCGGGGTCCGACCGGACGAGCTGTACGCGGCCGCGGACGCGACGCGGGGCGGTAAGGCGGCCGAGCCTGCGCACAGGACCGAGCCCAAGGCCGGGCCGGCGCCGAAGAACACCCCCGCGTCCGTACCCGGGCCTGTCGGGAAGCCCGCGTCCCAGGCCATCGCCAAGCCCATGCCCAAGCCGGTGTCCGAGAAGAGTGACCGCACGGCGGACATCAATTGACCCTCGTGGGCGCACATGGTGTACTCCGGAGCGTGACCGACACCGATGTGCGCCTGTGGCGGAGGGTCCATATGGACCTCGTCCGCTACGCGGGCTGCGTGTGTCGCCCGTCCTGCTGAATTCGCCTCTCCCTTCGCGTGCCCTTCGCCGCTGACGTCGGCGTACGTGTCGCGCGCTACTTCCGCGAACCTCAGGACGGTCTTTTCATGCCCCAGCATGTCTCCGCGCCTTCGGCGCCCCCTGCTGTCTCCTCCGGCCCCTCCGCCCCCACCGCCGCCGACCTCATGGACTTCGTCCGCCGTACCGCCGCCGACACCGAACTGATCGACTCGCTCCCGCTCGACCCGGAGGGGCGTACGTGGGTACGGCTCGACGGCCCTCGTGGCAGCGAGGCGTGGCTGATCGGCTGGCCGCCGGGGACGGGCACCGGCTGGCACGACCACGCCGAATCGCAGGGCGCGTTCACCACCGCGCGGGGCACCCTGAAGGAGAACTCGCTGGCGGTACGGCTGCCTTCGAGCGGCTGGAAGACCCTGGAACTGGCCGACGGGGTCGACCGGGAACGGCTGTTGCCGGCGGGCAAGGGGCGTGCCTTCGGGCAGCACCATGTGCACGAGGTGCTCAACGAGTCCCGTGACGCGCATGCCGTGTCGGTGCACGCGTACTATCCACCGCTCCCGCTGATCCGGCGTTTCAGCCGGTCGGGCGCGGTGCTCCGTCTTGAGCAGGTCGAGGGTCCGGAGGACTGGCAGTGACTGAGCGCAACGCCACCGAACGGGTGGGAATCGACGAGCTGTTGGAGCGGGTCAGGTCCGGTCTGGACCGGATCGATCCCCGTGCGGCCCACGAGGCGTACGAAGCGGGTGACGCGCTTCTGGTGGACACCCGGTACGCGGCGCTGCGCGAGCGGGACGGGCTGGTCCCCGGCGCGCTGATCGTGGAGCGCAACGAGCTGGAGTGGCGACTGGATCCGCTGGGCAGCCATCGCGCGACGGAGGCGAACAGCCACGACCTGCGGGTGGTCGTGTTCTGCAACGAGGGGTACGCGTCCTCGCTGGCGGCCGCGTCGCTGCGGCAGCTGGGTCTGCACCGTGCGACCGACGTGATCGGCGGCTTCCAGGCATGGAAGGCGGCGGGCCTGCCGGTACTGCTACCGGCACCGAGGGGCTAGTTCCGCACACGGCCGACGGCGCCGTCGCATGCGGACCGGCGGCTCTACTGTTACGGCCGGTGCCGCCGCCGCATGCGGACCGGCGGCTCCGCTGCTGCGGCCGATGGCGCCGTCGCGTGTGCGGGTCGGCACCCGCCGTACACGAACGGTGGCGCCACCTCGGGTACGGACTGACACCGCCACGTACGCCCCAGGACGCCACGTACGCCTCGGCCGCTCCACTGCTGCGACCGTTGGCCGCCGTCGTATGCGGACGGATACCCCGCGCCGTCGCATGCGGACCGCGCCCTGGCCCGTGCGCCGGTAGCTCATCGGGGTGCGGGTTCCCCCGCCGCACCCGGGACGGCTAGAAGGGCTCGTCCAGTCCCTCCGTGTCCTCGCCCTCTTGCTCCAGGGCCTGTCGGACGACTCGAAGGGCCATGCCCTCCGGGTATCCCTTGCGGGCGAGCATTCCCGCGAGGCGCCGCAGCCTGCGGTCCCGGTCGAGGCCACGGGTGGCGCGGAGCTTGCGGTCGACAAGCTCGCGCGCGGTGACCTCCTCCTGCTCGGAGTCCAGCTGCCCCACGGCCTCCTGGATCAGCGAGGGGTCGACGCCCTTGGTCCGGAGCTCGCGGGCGAGGGCCCGGCGGGCGAGTCCGCGCCCGTGGTGCCGGGACTCCACCCAGGCGTCCGCGAAGGCGGCGTCGTCGATCAGCCCCACGTCCTCGAAGCGCGAGAGGACTTCCTCGGCGACGTCGTCGGGGATCTCGCGCTTGCTCAGGGCGTCGGCGAGCTGCTTGCGCGTGCGGGGGGTCCCGGTGAGCAGGCGCAGGCAGATCGCCCGCGCCCGCTCAGCCGGATCCTGGGGCGACAGTTCCTTCTCGGCCCTCGACGAGTCGGAACTGTCGCCCGGCCATTCGGTGCGACCGGTCACAGCGTCAGCTCTTGGCCGCCGGGGCCTTGGTCGCCTTGGTGGCCTTGGCCGCCGGAGCAGCCTTGGCCGCCTCGTCCGCCGCCGCCGGCTCCGTGCCACCCGCGGCGCCCGTGCCCGCCTCGGCCGACGCGGCCTCCGGCTTGACCCCGACGCCGAGCTTCTCCTTGATCTTCTTCTCGATCTCGTCGGCGAGGTCGGGGTTGTCCTTCAGGAAGTTACGGGCGTTCTCCTTGCCCTGGCCGAGCTGGTCGCCCTCGTACGTGTACCAGGCGCCGGCCTTGCGGACGAAGCCGTGCTCCACGCCCATGTCGATCAGGCCGCCCTCACGGCTGATGCCCTGGCCGTAGAGGATGTCGAACTCGGCCTGCTTGAACGGCGGCGCGACCTTGTTCTTGACGACCTTGACGCGCGTGCGGTTGCCGACCGCGTCCGTGCCGTCCTTGAGGGTCTCGATGCGGCGGATGTCGAGGCGCACCGAGGCATAGAACTTCAGGGCGCGGCCACCGGTCGTGGTCTCCGGCGAGCCGAACATGACGCCGATCTTCTCGCGGAGCTGGTTGATGAAGATCGCGGTGGTCTTGGACTGGTTGAGCGCGCTGGTGATCTTCCGGAGCGCCTGGCTCATCAGACGGGCCTGCAGACCCACGTGCGAGTCGCCCATCTCGCCCTCGATCTCCGCACGCGGGACGAGCGCGGCGACGGAGTCGATGACGATCAGGTCGAGGGCGCCGGAGCGGACCAGCATGTCGACGATCTCGAGGGCCTGCTCACCGTTGTCCGGCTGGGACAGGATGAGGTTGTCGATGTCGACGCCGAGCTTCTTGGCGTACTCGGGGTCGAGGGCGTGCTCGGCGTCCACGAACGCCACCTGGCCGCCGGCCTTCTGCGCGTTGGCGACGGCGTGCAGGGTCAGGGTCGTCTTACCGGAGGACTCCGGTCCGTAGATCTCCACGACACGGCCGCGCGGCAGGCCGCCGACGCCGAGGGCGACGTCGAGGGCGGTCGAGCCGGTGGAGATCACCTCGATCGGCTCCTGGGTGCGGTCGCCCATGCGCATCACGGCGCCCTTGCCGAACTGCCGTTCAATCTGAGCGAGCGCGGCTTCGAGGGCCTTCTCGCGGTCGGTACCTGCCATGGGTTCCACCCGGTTTGCTTGAGTCGATCGCTTCATGTGAAAGACGCTAACCCCTGCCACTGACAACGGGCCCCGCCGTCCCTCCGACCTGTGGATAACTCGCCCACAACCCCGCGATTCCAAGGGCCGGAATCCCATAAGAATGCATGTTCGATTTCAGTGTCAAGCGCACCACGCAGGGCCTGCCGCACCCGCCTATCCTTCCTGACATGGCCCTCCCCTTCCGCGTCCGACGCGGCCGAATGTCGCCGCGGGCCGCCGATGTCGTCGTGGCGCTGGTCGTCACCCTCGTCGTGGTCGTCTGGACGCTGGTGTCCGCTCAGTACGCGGACGAGCCGGTGGGCCGCACCGTCATCGGCTGGGTGCTGATCGCGGTCGGGTGCGGGGCTCTCTGCTTCCGGCGCCGGGCTCCCGTCACCGTCGCCGTCGTCACGCTCCTCTCCTGCATGGCCTACTACCCCCTGTCAGCGCAGGACGGTCCCCTGATGATCGCCTTCGCGCTCGCGCTCTACACCACGGCCGCGGAGGGCCGCTTCGCCGCAGCCGTCGCGCTCGCCGCCGTCACGCTGCTCGCCGTCGGACTCGGCGAGATCCGTCAGTCGCCCGGACACCGCCAGATCGACGACACCTCCCTCGCGATGCTGGCCGGCTGGCTGATCAGCCTGGTCGCCGTCGGCCGTGCCCAGCGGACCCGGCTCGCCTATCTGCGCGAGGTGGAGCAGCGGGCGCTGGCGGCCGAGCGCGAGCAGGAGGCGCGCGCCCGGCAGAGCGCCACCGAGGAGCGGCTGCGGATCGCCCGGGAACTGCACGACGTGCTCGGCCACAGCATCTCGCTCATCAACGTCCAGTCCGGTGCGGTGCTGCACCGGCTCGGCAAGAATCCGGCCCCCGATGTCGCGCTGGCCGCGGCGGAGGAGGCGCTGCAGGCCGTGAAGGCCACCAGCAAGGACGCGCTGCGCGAGCTGCGCGCGACGCTCGGCGTGCTGCGCCAGGCCGACGAGGCCGCGCCGACCTCCCCGACCTCGGGGCTCGCCCTGCTCGGCGAACTGGTGGAGCGGGCGAGGACCACCGGCCTCGACGTCCGTACGGAGCTGACCGGGACGCCCGTTCCGCTGGCGCCGCCCGTCGATCTCGCCGCGTACCGGATCGTGCAGGAGTCGCTGACCAATGTCACCCGGCATTCCGGGGCCCGTACCGCCACGATCGCGCTCGACTGGCGTGCGGACGAGCTGCGCCTGCGGATCGAGGACGACGGCGAGGGCGCTCCGGAGGAGCAGCCCCTGGGGAGCGGCATCCGCGGTATGGCCGAGCGTGCCCGGGCGTTCGGCGGCGATCTGACCGTGCACAGCACCGCCGGAGGCTTCCGGGTCGACGCCCGTCTGCCGGTCGAGGCTCCGGCATCCACGAACACCACGTCCAAGGGGGACCCTCGATGATCCGCGTCGTACTCGCCGACGACCAGACACTGGTACGGGCGGGCTTCCGCTCGATCCTGGCCGACGAGGACGACATCGAGGTGGTCGGGGAGGCCGGGGACGGCGAGCAGGCGATCACGCTCGCCCGCGAACTGCGCCCGGACGTGGTCCTCATGGACATCCGTATGCCGGGCCTGGACGGTCTGGAGGCCACCCGCCGGATCACCGCCGACGCCCGGCTCGAAGAGGTCAAGGTGGTGATCCTGACCACCTTCGACGTCGACGACTACGTCTACGGGGCGCTGCGCGCCGGAGCGAGCGGCTTCCTCGTGAAGGACACCGAACCCATGGAGCTGCTGCACGGGGTGCGGGTGGTGGCCCGCGGCGACGCGCTGATCGCCCCGGCCGTGACCCGCCGGCTGATCGCCGAGTTCGCGGGCCGCTCGAAGCAGCCGGACCCCAGCCCGCGCCTGAACGCGCTCACCGAGCGGGAGCGCGAGGTCATGGGCCTGGTGGGCGCGGGGCTCTCCAACGACGAGATCGCCCAGCGGCTCGTCCTGTCCCCGGCGACCGCGAAGACGCACGTCAGCCGGATCATGACCAAGCTCGACGTCCGGGACCGGGCTCAGCTGGTGATCCTGGCGTACGAGTCGGGGATGATCACGCCCGGCTGGCTGGGGTGAGATCCGGCGTAGCCCACCGCCGACCCCGATCCGCTGGGCGTGCCCCCTAGGGGGCACGCGCGCGTGGGCGCAACTCCTGGGGTACGCGCGCGTGGGGCGGCGCAACTGCGGGGGTACACGCACTGTCCACCGCCGGGCGACGCCGTCCCCGTAGCCGTACGCCGACGCTGGCTGCGTGAATCCAGACGTCCTCGATCTCGCCCGGTTGCAGTTCGCCCTCACGGCGGGCGGCCACTTCCTCTTCGTCGCCCTCACCCTGGGGCTCGCGACCGTCGTCGCCGTCGTCCAGACCGTGGCGACGATCGGACGAAAGCCGCTGCACGCGCGCATGGTCCGGTTCTGGGGCCAGCTGTACGTCATCAACTACGCGGTCGGGATCGTCACCGGCATCGTGATGGAGTTCCAGTTCGGCATGAGCTGGAGCGGACTGACGCACTACGCGGGCAACGTCTTCGGCGCCTCGCTCGCGGTCGAGACGATCGTCGCGTTCTTCGTCGAGTCGACGTTCCTCGGCCTGTGGATCTTCGGCTGGCACCGCTTCAACCGGTGGGCGCATCTGGCGATGATCTGGGTCGTCACCCTGACCGCGTACCTCTCCGCGTACTGGATCCTCGTCTCCAACGGCTTCCTCAACAACCCGGTCGGACACCGGACCGAGGGCGGCAAGCTGGTCCTGGACGACCCGGTGGCCGTGCTGACCAATCCCTCGGCGCTGCTCGCCTTCGGGCACATCGTCGCGGGGGCGCTGCTGACGGCCGGCTTCTTCGTCGCGGGTGTGAGCGCGTACCACCTCTTCCGGCGCACGTCCGAGTGGGAGTTCTTCGGCCGGAGTCTGCGGATCGGCGTGTTCCTCTCCTTCCCCGCCCTCATGGTCACCGCTGCCTTCGGTGGCATTCAGCTGGGCTCACTGCGCACCCTCCAGCCCATGAAGTCGGCCGTGTTCAGCCAGAACACGGCCGATATCGCGCGGATCCAGGCGGATATGGTCGCCCGCTTCGGTCCCGGCGACTACATACCCTCCGAGGCGTGGACCCGCGGCGGCGGTCTGGTCATGCTCATCTGCTTCGGCCTGATGATGTACTTCACGCTCGCCGGCGTGATCCTGGCCTGCTTCAAGAAGGTCGTCTTCCGCTTCCGGCTCTGGCATCTGACCCTGATGGCCGCGGTGCCGCTGCCCTATATCGCGATGATCAGCGGCTGGGTCTTCCGTGAAGCAGGCAGGCAGCCCTGGGTCGTGTACGGGCTGCTGAAGACCGAGGACGCGGTCTCCGGCCTCTCCCCCGGCGCCATGCGTGCCTCCCTGATCGTCTTCACCACCCTCTTCGCGCTGCTCGTCGTCCTCAACGCCTGGCTGCTCACCCGGTGGGCCCGCCGGGGCCCGGTCGACGAGGGCCTCGGCCACGACGACCGGGTCGGGCCCGAGGACGAGGACGCCACCGACTCCCTTCCCGCCACGAGCTACTGAGGAGCCGACGTGGAATCCCTCGCCATCGCCCTTCTCGCCTTCTTCGCCACCGGCTACTTCGTGCTCGCCGGCGCGGACATCGGCACCGGGATGCTGACCCCGTACCTCGGCCGCACCGACCGCGAACGGCGGCTCGTCATCGCCGCCTTCGCGCCCTTCTTCCTGGGCAACGAGGTGTGGCTGATCGCCACGGCCGGTGTGTTCGTCGGCTGCTTCCCCGATCTCGAGGGGGAGCTGCTGACCGGCCAGTTCGCGGTCCTCGTCCCGCTGTTGACCGGCTGGATCGTCCGTGACGTCGGGCTGTGGTCGCGCGGCCGCGGCCGTGGCCGCGTCTGGCGCGCGGTGTGCGACGGGGCGGTGGTGTGCGGCAGTTGGACGGTCGCGCTGGCCTGGGGCTGGCTGCTGGCGGCGCTCCTCACCGGCACACCGGACGAGACCGCCACCGGCCCCACGGCGATCCTCGTCGCCCTCGCCACTGCCGCGCTCTTCGCCGCGCACGGGCTGGGCTTCGCCACGCTCCGGCTGACCGGCCCCCCCTACGAACGCGCCCGCCTGCTGGTGGGGCGGACCGGCCGGCCCTGGCAGTCCTTCGCCCTCACGGGTGTCCTCCTGGCGGTGCTGCCGCTGTTCGCCGGAAGCACGCTCCCGCTCACCGATCGGGCCGCGGACGGCGCGACGCTCACCCTCCTGGTCCCCGCGCTGCTCGTCGTCACCCCGCTCCTCGTCGCCGCCCAGGCGTGGACCTGGCGGACCTTCCGGCACCGGGTGACCCGCCCCTCGTACCTGTGACCGCTCCGACTCCCAGAAGGAGAAACGACCATGACCGTCACGCGGGACACCGATCCCACGGCCGACCCGGCGAACCCGCCGACTCCGACGCCCCGGCGGGGCAGCGTCTTCGAGCGCCTGGCCGCCTTCTCGTACCGCCACCGCTGGTCCGCCGTGCTGCTGTGGATCGTGGTCGTGGCCGCGGCGACCGGTGCCTCGACGATCGCCGGCAGCGCCTACCACAACGACTTCTCGCTGCCCGGGACCGATTCCCAGGCGGCGCGAACCGTCCTGGAACGGCACGGCTCCGCGCAGGCCACGGACGCGACGCTGCAGATCGTCGTCAAGGATGAGGACGGTGTCCGCGAGAAGACGGTCCACGCGCGCGTGGAGGGGCTCCTCGACGAGGTCGAGCGGCTTCCCGGGGTGACCGGCGTCCGCAGTCCGTACGAGGACGGGGCCGCCGTATCCCGGGACGGAACGGTCGCCTACGCCACCGTCACCCTCGACGGCGAGGCGGAGAACACGGATCGCACCGAGGTACTGAAGATCATCGAGACCGTGCGCGCGGCGCAGGGCGACGGGCTGACCGCCGCCGTCGGCGGAGACGCGGCACGCGGCGCGGAGGAGGGCGGAGGCGGCGCGGCCGAGGGCGCGGGGATGCTCGGCGCGCTGGTCATCCTGGTCTTCCTGTTCGGCTCCCTGGTCGCCGCGAGCCTGCCGGTGGTCACCGCGATCTTCGCCGTCGGCAGCTCGATCGGGCTGATCGCGCTGGCCTCGCACCTCGCCGACGTCGCGGACTTCACCCCGCCGATCATGATGCTGGTCGGTCTCGGCGTCGGCATCGACTACGCGCTGCTGATCTTCTCCCGCTACCGCGGCGAGCTGCTGCACGGCGCCGAGCCCGAGCGGGCCGCCCGGACCGCGCTCGACGCGGCGGGCCGCACGGTGTTCTTCGCGGGCTGCACGGTGATCATCGCGCTGATGGGTCTGGTCGCGCTGGGGCTCGGCTCGCTCCAGGGCGTCGCCCTCGCCGTCGCCCTGACCGTCCTGGTCACGATGGCCGCCTCTCTCACCCTGCTCCCTGCGCTCCTCGGGATCTTCGGACGGCGGATCCAACGTCAGGTGGCCAAGCGGGCGGCGAAGTCGACGCGCCCGGAGGGCGCCCGGTGGCGCGGCTGGGCGACGGCGGTGCAGAAGCGGCCGTGGGCGGCGCTGCTCGTCTCCGTGGTGGCGCTCGGCGCGCTCGCCGCGCCCGCGCTCGACATGCGGCTGGGGTTCGCCGACGCGGGCAACGACGCCCCGGCGAAGTCCAGCAGGCAGGCGTACGACCTGCTGGCCGACGGGTTCGGGCCCGGCTTCAACGGACCCCTGATCGTGGTCGCGGACGGCGGCGGCGAGCGCACCGCGGTCGCGCTGCGCCAGGCCCTGGAGAAGACGGACGGCATCGCGGCGGCCACCGCGCCGATCCCGACGAAGGACGCCTCCGTCTCGACCGTCATCGCCTTCCCCTACTCGGCCCCGCAGGCCGAGGCGACCTCGGAGCTCGTCGAGCGCCTGCGGTCGGACGTCCTGCCGCCGCTGGAGCGGGAGACCGGCGCCGATCTGCTGGTCGGCGGGCCGACGGCGGCGACCGAGGACTTCGCGTCCACCGTCGCCGACCGGATGCCGCTGTTCGTCGCGATCGTCGTGGGTCTCTCCGCGCTCCTGCTGCTCCTCGTCTTCCGGTCCGTGCTCATCCCGGTGAAGGCCGCGCTGCTCAATCTGATCAGCATCGGGGCGGCGCTCGGGGTGATCACCCTGGTCTTCCAGCACGGTTGGTTCGGGGTGCAGCCCGGTCCGATCGAGGCGTTCATCCCCGTCATGATCTTCGCCATCGTCTTCGGTCTCTCGATGGACTACGAGGTCTTCCTGCTCTCCCGGATCCACGAGGAGTGGGAGCGCGCCAAGGACCCGCAGGGCGCGGTCCGGGAGGGTCTGGCGGCGACCGGCAAGGTCATCACGGCCGCCGCGGCGATCATGATCGTGGTGTTCGCGGCCTTCGTCCTGAGCCCCGACCGGATGCTCCAGCAGTTCGGGCTCGGGCTGGCCGTGGCGATCCTGCTGGACGCGGTCGTCATCCGCTGTCTCATCGTGCCGGCGGTGATGCAGTTGCTCGGCCGGCGCGCGTGGTGGCTCCCGGCCCCGCTGGAGCGGGTCCTGCCGACGGTGCGGCTGGAGCGCGACTGACCCCCGCCTGACCCGTACTACGC
>NZ_JBHTTQ010000097.1:0-27748 GCF_042794475.1 Streptomyces sp. NPDC056527 | reverse complement strand
GGGCTCCCCGTTCGGGGAGCCCGGCCCTTCCTCGACGGTTCCCAGACCTACTCGTTCCACACCCGCGGCCGCAGGGGCACGCCCGAGGTGCCCGCCTCCGGTGTCCTCACCGCGAGGAACTGGTTCACGCCGATCCGGTTGCGCTCGAAGGCGACCGCGGAGGCCGCCATGTAGAGCCGCCAGATCCTCGCCCGGCCCGGCGAGGTGTTCCGTACGGCGCGCGCCCAGTCACCCTCCAGGTTGGCCACCCAGCGGCGCAGCGTCAGGGCGTAGTGCTCACGGATCGCCTCCACGTCGCGGACCTCGAAGCCGGCGTCCTCCAGGGTGGTGAGCGTGCGGCCCATCGGGGCCAGCTCGCCGTCCGGGAAGACGTACGCGTCGATGAACTCGTCCACCTGGTAGGCGGCCTCGTCCGGTTCGGGGCGGCGGGAGATCTGGTGGTTGAGCAGTCGGCCGCCCGGCTTGAGGAGGGCGTGCAGTATGTCGGCGTACTCCCGGTAGCGGACCGCGCCGACGTGCTCGGCCATCCCGATGGACGAAATGGCGTCGTACGGACCGTCCTTGACGTCCCGGTAGTCCTGGACGCGGATCTCGATCCGGTCGGTCAGCCCCTCCTCGGCGATCCGCTTGCGGGCGAAGGCCGCCTGCTCGCGGGAGAGGGTGATGCCGACGACCTGGGCGCCGTACTCGCGGGCCGCGTGCATGGCCATGGAGCCCCAGCCGCAGCCGACGTCGAGCAGCCGGTCGCCCTCCTTCAGGTTGAGCTTGCGGGCGATGAGGTCCAGCTTGTCGCGCTGGGCCTCCTCCAGGGTCCCGCCGTCCGTCCAGTACGCGCACGAGTAGACCATCGAGGGCCCGAGGACCAGCTCGTAGAAGTCGTTGCCCACGTCGTAGTGGTGACTGATCGCCTGCTTGTCGCGGCGTTTGCTGTGGCGGGAGCCCGTGCGCCGGCGCATCTCCTCGGCCGGCGGCGCGGGCGGCGGGTACGGCCCGGCCAGCTTCAGCAGGGCGCCCGCCGCGGCGCGCAGCTTCGGGTCGCGTACGGTCTCCAGGGCGCTCCTGGTCTCCTCCGAGCGCTCCCAGATCAGCCCCGCGAGCCGGTCCAGGACCTCGTAGAGGTCCCCCTCCACGTCGATCTCACCGCTCACCCAGGCCCGGGCGAGGCCCAGTTCGCCGGGCTTCCACAGCAGCCGGCGCAGGGCGCGGCGCTGCCGGACGATCAGGACGGGGCCGTCCGCGGGGCCGGACTCGCTGCCGTCCCAGGCACGCAGACGTACCGGGAGCGGGGCCCCCAGGAGATCCTCCGCGAGAGTGGTCAGCCGCAATGCGGCGTCGGCCATGGTGCACACCTCCGTGATGTCGTGCCCCAGAAATGCTCGTCACCACGTAAACACCCTCCGTAGGCGATTTTCGTCCCGTCGGCGCGCAACGACTCGGCAAAACACCCGGGCGGACTCCCGGAAGACTCCGGCGGACATGCCGAAGGGCCGTCCGCACCACGGATGGCGGACGGCCCTTACGGGGGTGTACTGCGGTGGAACTAGGAGGCCTTGGCCTTCTCCTGGCTCGCGGCGGCGGCCGGAGCGGGAGCGGGCTTGGCCGCCTCGTAGAACTCCTCGCGCGGCGTCTCCATCGCACCGAGGGAGACGACCTCGCGCTTGAGGAACATCGCGAGGGTCCAGTCGGCGAAGACGCGGATCTTGCGGTTCCAGGTCGGGACGGCCATGCCGTGGTAGCCACGGTGCATGTACCAGGCGAGACGGCCCTTGAGCTTGATCTTCATCTTGCCCATGACGATCATCGCGACGCCCTTGTGGAGGCCGAGGCCCGCCACAGCACCCTTGTTGGAGTGCGAGTACTCCTTCTGCGGGAAGCCCCGCATGCCGGAGACCACGTTGTCGCCGAGGACCTTCGCCTGACGCAGCGCGTGCTGGGCGTTCGGCGGGCACCAGGCGTTCTCCACGCCGGCCTTGCGGGCGGCGAGGTCCGGAACCTGGGCGTTGTCGCCGGCGGTCCAGATGTAGTCGGTGCCGGTGACCTGGAGGGTCGGCTGGGCGTCCACGTGGCCGCGGGGGCCGAGCGGGAGGCCGAAGCGGGCGAGCGCCGGGTTGGGCTTGACGCCCGCGGTCCACACGATCGTGTTGGAGTCGACCTCGAGGCCGTTCTTCAGCACGACGTGGCCGTCGACGCAGGAGTCCATCGACGTCGAGAGGTAGATCTCGACACCGCGGCCCTCGAGGTGCTCCTTGCCCCAGCGGCCCAGCTCCGGGCCGACCTCGGGAAGGATCTTGTCGGCCGCGTCGACCAGGATGAAGCGCATGTCCTCGCGCTTCACGTTGGTGTAGTACTTCGCCGCGTCGCGGGCCATGTCCTCGACCTCGCCGATGGTCTCCGCACCGGCGAAGCCGCCGCCCACGAAGACGAAGGTCAGCGCCTTGCGGCGGACATCCTCGTCGGTCGTCGAGTCGGCCTTGTCCAGCTGCTCCAGGACGTGGTTGCGAAGGCCGATGGCCTCCTCCACGCCCTTCATGCCGATGCCCTGCTCGGCGAGGCCGGGGATCGGGAAGGTGCGGGAGACCGCGCCCATCGCGATGACCAGGTAGTCGAACGGCAGGTCGTAGGCCTCGCCGACGAGCGGCGCGACCGTGGCGACCTTGCGGTCCTGATCGATGGTGGTGACGCGACCGGTGAGCACCTCGGCTCCACGCACGACGCGTCGCAGCGGGACGACGACATGGCGCGGCGAGATGCTGCCTGCGGCGGCTTCGGGGAGGAAGGGCTGGTACGTCATGTACGAGCGCGGGTCGACGACCGTGACGGTCGCTTCCGCATAACGCATCTTCTTCAGAATGCGTCGTGCTGCGTACAGGCCTACGTACCCACCGCCTACTACGAGGATCCTGGGACGCTCCGTGGTGCTCATGCATCCGAGTATCCACCCCTCCCAGGGGGGTCGCTCGTGCGCCCCTTCACAAGGTCTCGGGGGACCTCTGCTACACTCCGCCGCCCACGTGACCTAGGTCATGGTCGTGCAAAGGAACCAGGGTGCGGGGGTGAACGTTGTTCACCCCTACTGAACTGGCCCGGAGAGCTGTCGGTAACGCTGAACCACAGGGCCCGTTCACGCGATGGAAACATCGAGCGAACAAGGCTCCCCGCCTACGAAAGAGCCCCGACAGGGGTGTTGGAGGCCCTGAAGGGCCTCCACGGCCCCCATCAGGGCCCTTTTCTTGTGAAGAACTTCACGAACTTTCTCGGCGGACCGTTTCCGGACGTGTCGCCGGGTGCCCGTTATGCCACGGAGAGTGCTATTCCGTCGAGGATGTCGTGCTCGCTGACGACGACCTCGCGGGCCCCGGTCCGCTCCATGATCTCCAGCAGGACGAGCGCCCCGGAGACGATCACGTCGACCCGTCCGGGGTGCATCACGGGGATCGCGGCGCGCTCGGCGTGGGTGGAGCCGAGCAGCGACGTGACAATCTCGTCGACCTTCTCGTACGAGATCCGGGAGTGGTGGATCTTCTCGGACTCGTACTCAGGGAGCCCCAGCGCGATCGCGGCGACCGTGGTCACGGAGCCGGCGAGCCCGACGAGGGTCTCCGCCTCACGGATCGGGACGGTCCGCTCGGCCAGGTCGAGGGCGGCGCGGATGTCGGCGCGGATCGCGGCGACCTCGGCGGCGGACGGCGGGTCGCTGCGGACGTGCCGCTCGGTCAGCCGTACGCAGCCGATGTCGACGGACCGGGCGGCCTCGACGTGCCGGTTGCCGACGACGAACTCGGTCGAGCCGCCGCCGATGTCCACGACGAGGTACTTCTCCGTGCCGTGCAGCTCGGCCGTGGCGCCGGTGAAGGAGAACTCGGCCTCCTGGTCGCCGGAGATCACCTCGGGCTCGACGCCCAGGATGTCCAGGACACCGGCGACGAAGTCGTCGCGGTTCTCGGCGTCGCGGGAGGCGGAGGTGGCCACGAAGCGGAGCTTCTCGGCGCCCAGCTCCTTGATGACGGCCGCGTACTCACGGCAGGCCGCGAAGGTCCGCTCCAGCGCCTCGGGCGCGAGCCGCCCGGTCTTGTCGACGCCCTGCCCGAGGCGGACGATCGTCATCCGCCGGTCCAGCTCGATCAGCTCGCCCGTCCCGGGATGCACGTCTGCGACGAGGAGGCGGATGGAGTTCGTACCGCAGTCGATGCCGGCGACCCTGGTCACTGGGCGGACTCCTTCTCGTCCCCGCACGGCGTGACGCAGGGGCCCTTGGCCCACCACTCCGGCAGCATCGCCAGCGCCTCGTCGCCCAGCGGGTTCACGCCGGGGCCCGCGGCCAGCGAGTGGCCGACGAGGACGTGCAGGCACTTGACCCGGTCCGGCATCCCGCCGGCGCTCGGGAAGCCCTCCAGGACGTCGATGGCGTCGCGGCGCGCGATGTAGTCCTCGTGCGCGGCCCGGTAGGCGGCGGCCAGCTCCGGGTCGGTGCCGAGGCGCGCCTGCATCTCCTTCATGACCCCGTTGGCCTCCAGCGTGCCGATCGCCGAGGCCGCGCGGGGGCAGGTCAGGTAGTACGTGGTGGGGAACGGCGTGCCGTCCGGGAGCCGCGGCGCGGTCTCGACGACGTCCGGGTTGCCGCAGGGGCAGCGGTGCGCGATGGCGCGCAGCCCCCGGGGCGGGCGGCCGAGCTGTGCCTCGAAGGCGGCGACGTCCGCGTCGGTGGGCTCGGTGCGTGCGGTCTGCGGAGGGGGCGTTTCCATGCCTGCGTCTGTCTTCTCGTCGGGGGCGGTCTGGTCCGGGCGGTCGGCTCCGGTCGCGTGGGACGGACCGGCCCGCGGTGGGGCCGGCCGGGCCCGAGGTGTGGGCCCATCATCTCGCGTCGGAGCGCTAACGGCTTGCGTCGGCCCGGTCGACGCCGTCCCAGAGGTCGGAGTACCAGGGGCGGTCGGCCGCGCTCTGCTCCTCGCGCCGGGCCCGCTCGGCCTCGGGGTCGTTCACGGTGAAGCCGGTCTCGCCGGGCAGCACGTAGTGCAGGTGCTCGCGGGCGAGGCGGCGGACGTAGGCCGGGTCCTGGAGGCGGGCCTTCTCGTCCCGCAGCTCCTCCACCCGGGCTGCGGCCTCGGCGGCCTGGCGCTCCTGCTCGGCGATCTCGCCGCGCTGGGAGACGTACTGCCGCATCGGGTAGGCGAGTGCCACCACCAGCGAGCAGACGACCAGGGCGAGGAAGGCCGCGCGGCCGGTGAGCCGCGAGCGGCGGGCCTGGCGGCGGGTCTGGGAGCGGTAGACACGGGCGGCGGTCTGCTCACCGAGCAGCCTGATCCGGGTCGCGGTCGAGAACCGGTCCCGGTCCTTCGCGGCCATGTCGTGTCGCCTCCCCTTCTCCTGAGCCGGAAACCGTGCGTCCCCGCACACGGTACGGGACCGGGTGCGGGGACGTATGTACGACGGGCTGGACGGCCCTTGAGCCGGTGTCAGCCCTTGAAGCGCGGGAACGCGCTGCGGCCGGCGTAGACCGCGGCGTCGTCGAGGATCTCCTCGATGCGCAGGAGCTGGTTGTACTTGGCGACGCGCTCGGAGCGGGCCGGGGCACCGGTCTTGATCTGGCCGCAGTTGGTGGCGACGGCCAGGTCGGCGATGGTGACGTCCTCGGTCTCGCCGGAGCGGTGGGACATCATGCACTTGAAGCCGTTGCGCTGGGCCAGCTCGACGGCGTCCAGGGTCTCGGTCAGCGAACCGATCTGGTTGACCTTGACGAGCAGGGCGTTGGCGGTGCCCTCCTCGATGCCGCGGGCCAGACGCTCCGGGTTGGTGACGAAGAGGTCGTCGCCGACGATCTGGACCTTGGTGCCCAGCTTGTCGGTGAGGACCTTCCAGCCGGCCCAGTCGTCCTCGAACAGCGGGTCCTCGATGGAGACCAGCGGGTACGCGGAGACGAGCTCCTCGTAGTACTCGGTCATCTCGGCGGCCGAGCGGGACTTGCCCTCGAACTCGTACGAGCCGTCCTTGTAGAACTCGGACGCGGCGACGTCGAGCGCCAGCGCGATGTCCTTGCCGGGGACGTAGCCGGCCTGCTTGATGGCCTCCAGGATGAGGTCGAGCGCCTCACGGTTGGAGTCCAGGTTCGGGGCGAAGCCGCCCTCGTCGCCGAGGCCGGTGGACAGGCCCTTCGTCTTCAGGACGGCCTTGAGGGTGTGGTAGACCTCGGTGCCCCAGCGCAGGGCCTCGGAGAAGGACTCCGCGCCGATCGGCGCGATCATGAACTCCTGGATGTCCACGTTGGAGTCGGCGTGCGAGCCGCCGTTCAGGATGTTCATCATCGGAACGGGCAGCAGGTGCGCGTTCGGGCCGCCCAGGTAGCGGAAGAGCGGGAGGTCGGAGGCCTCGGACGCGGCGTGCGCGACGGCGAGGGAGACGCCGAGGATGGCGTTGGCGCCGAGCGAGGCCTTGTTGTCGGTGGCGTCCAGGTCGAACATGGCCTGGTCGATGAGGCGCTGCTCGGTGGCGTCGTAGCCGACGAGCTCCGGGCCGATCTGCTCGATCACGGCGAGGACGGCCTTCTCGACGCCCTTGCCCTGGTAGCGGTTCTTGTCTCCGTCACGGAGCTCAATGGCCTCGAACGCACCGGTGGAGGCACCGGACGGAACAGCAGCACGACCGGTGCTGCCGTCGTCGAGGCCGACCTCGACCTCGACCGTGGGGTTGCCTCGGGAGTCCAGGATTTCCCGGGCTACGACGACGTCGATGGACGGCACGAGCATCTCCTTCTGGGATGTGACGCTAGATGTGACGCTTGCTGTGCAGGGTCGCTTTGGCCTTGCGCCAAGAGCCTAACCGGCTCCGGGGCTCCCGCCCGCCCGGCGCCCGCCCCCTGGGACGAAAAAGGACCCGAGGGCAGGTATCCCGGGGCAAAACACCCCAGACCTACTCACCGGTAACGCGGATGGCCGGCCTGCGGGAACCCCTGCGCACAGGGGCCCGGGAAACGCGGAACCCCGGCCCGGCACACACGGGGGAGGGTGTGCCGGGCCGGGGTGGTCACCGCGGGAGGGTCGGAGGGGCCGCGTGAGCCGCCGGACTCACGCGAACCGCCGGGCTCACTTCAGGTGAAGCTGCTGGCCCGGGTAGATCAGGTCGGCGTCCTCGACGACGTCCTTGTTCAGCTCGAAGAGCTTCTCCCAGCCGCCCTCGATCTTCTTGGCGGCGGCGATCTTGCTCAGGGTGTCGCCGGCGACGACCTTGTACTCGCCGTCACCCTTCGCGACCTTCTTGCCGGTGGGGGTGGTGACGGTCTTCGCCTCGGCCTTCGGCGCGGTCCGCTGCTCGCTGCGGGTCGTCGGCTGCTCGGCCTTGCGCTCGGGCTTGGCAGCCGGAGCGGGCTTGGCCGGAGCGGTCTCGGCGGCGCCGGTGTAGGCGGCGCCGGAGAGGCCCACGCCACAGCTCGGCCAGGCACCCTTGCCCTGGCCGGCCAGGACCTTCTCGCCGATCTGGATCTGCTGCGACTTCGAGGCCTGGTCGGCGCTGGCGGCGAACGCGGTGCCGCCGTAGGCCGCCCAGGTGGAGGCGGAGAACTGCAGGCCACCGTAGTAACCGTTGCCGGTGTTGATGGCCCAGTTGCCACCGGACTCGCACTGGGCGACGGCGTCCCACTCGGAGGCGGTCGCGGCCGAGGCGGACCCGGCGGCCATCAGCGGCGCGGCGACGGCGACACCGGCGATGCCGGCGAGGGCGACGGCGCGGGTGGCCTTGGAGGCACGACGGTGTTTGCCCTTGGCGGAAAACAGCATGGGGGATCTCCTCACCGACGCCTACGAGGTGAGCTGTCGGGTTCGGGCCATGTGAGTTGCCCGGCCGCGCGACCTAGCGCGCGGCTTCACCCCAAGCCGCTCCGTCGGCCGTCTGTCTCAACGGCCGGGGGCGGCACTTACCTTGGGTCCCCCGCTCCTGCCTTCGGCGCATGACGCGACGACTGTTCCCATCGGCCGACGGCAGGATTCGGCGTATCGGTCGACGGGGCCCGCGGTGGCGAGCGGTGCTGACCGTAGACACAGACCCCGTCGAAGTTCAAAGACACCCATTGGGGAAATATCGCCCGTACCCACTTCGGGACGAAGGGTGTTTACGCAGGTGAGAGATGACGGAAGCAAACTTTGCGGACGCGATATGCCAGTTGAGGCAAAGAGACCCATGTCTCAGTTGCACAGAACCGGACATACAGTCCCGAACTAACCCTTCGCCGGGAGGAGATCGATCGTCAGATCCAGGCTCTGGCCAGGGATGATGAGGTCGGGATCGGCACCCACCGTCGAGCGGTTGGCGTCGTAGAGCGCACCCCAGCCGCCCGGGAGTTCGTTCTCCCGTGCAATGTCGGTGAGGTTGTCGCCCGGCTGGACGGTGTATTCGCCCGAAGCGCCCTTGGTGTCCGTGACGCCCTTCGAGCCCTTGTTGCCCTCGGCGTCCTCTGCACCCGATACATCCGTACTGTCCGACTTATCCCCATCCTCGCCCGGGGTCGCTTCACCTGTCGGCGCGTCAGTCGGCGTGTCCGTCGGTGCGGCATGACGACCGTTTTCGCCACTCTTGCCCGGATTGCCCGTCTCCTCCGGGGCCGCGTCGCCGCGGTGCTTGCCGGTGCCGGGAGCAGCCGGCTCGGAGGGCGTGACGGACGCGTCGGGGGTGGCGGTCGGGTCCGACGTCGTGGGCGAGGTCGTCCCAGGGTTGGTGGTCTCGGGTGCGGTGGCCCCGGGGGTGGCCGGAAGGCCGTCCGTGCGGTTCGACTCCGCCACGGGACCCGTGGACTCCTCCGGCGTGACCGCCGGCCCGGGGTCGACGCCGGGAGAGGTGCCGTCGTTCTTCAGTCCGGCGATCGGAGCACAGGTGGCCCACTGCGTGGAGCCGGCGGCGAGCGCCTTGTCGGCCACCGCGATCTGCTGGGCGCGGCTCGCCAGATCCGCACTGGTCGCGTACGCCAGACCGCCGTACGCCTCCCAGGTCTCCTGCGTGAACTGGAGTCCGCCGTAGAGGCCGTTGCCGAAGTGCGCGCTCCACAGGCCGCCCGTCTCGCACTCGGCCACCCGGTCCCAGGTGGCGGCGTCGGCGGCGGAGGCGGAACCCGCGGCGAGCAACGGCAGCGCCAGGGCGGATCCGGTCACGCCTGCGGCGACGACTATGGCGGGGGCCTGGCGGGGTCTGCGGTGTCGTCCGTTCCCGGAGCGCATACGGAGGGCCTTTCGCGTGACTGCTGAGATGACGGTGAACGTAGCGGCATTCGAACGTCAGTAACAAGTCGATGCAGCGGAGATCACGTAAAAGTCACAGTCTTGACGATGCGTCAGCTCACAACTCGGGTGAACTCGACCGGAAGCGTGCGCAATCCACGCATGATGAGGCCACCGCGCCACCGCAGATCGGCCGGATCCCCGGCAAGTCGGAGGTCCGGCAGGCGAGTCAGGAGCGTCGCGAGGGCGATCTGTCCCTCCAGCCGGGCGAGCGGGGCACCGATGCAGTAGTGGATGCCGTGCCCGTACCCCAGGTGCTGGTTGTCGCGCCGGGACAGGTCGAGGGTGTCCGGCTCGTCGAAGCGCGCCGGGTCACGGTCGGCGGCCGCGAGCACGACCAGGACGGGGTCGCCCGCCGGGATCTCCTGCCCGCCGATGGTCAGCGGCTCCATGGCGTACCGCCAGGTCGCCAGCTCCACCGGTCCGTCGTAGCGCAGCAGCTCCTCGACACCGGTCTCCAGGAGGTCCCGTTCCCCGGCCGCGAGCGAGGCCTGGAGCCGCTCGCGCTCACCCGGGTTGCGCAGCAGGGCGTAGACCCCGTTGCCGACCAGGTTGACCGTGGTCTCGAACCCCGCGAAGAGAAGGATGAAGGCCATGGCGGCGGCCTCGTTCTCGGTGAGGTGCTCACCGTGGTCGGACGCCTTGATGAGCCCCGAGATCAGATCGTCGCCCGGGTCGAGCCGCTTGCGGTGGATCAGCTCCGCGAGATAGCCGCGCATCTTCTTGACCGAGCGCGCCACCCCGCCGCGCGGCCCTCCGCCGTGCCGGATCATCATCCCGGCCCAGTCCCGGAAGTCGTCCTGGTCCTCGCTCGGGACGCCGAGCAGGTCGCAGATCGCGTAGATGGGCAGGGGGAACGCGAACTCGTGGATGAGGTCCGCCTCGCCCTTCTCCGCGAACGAGTCGATCAGCCGGTCCGTCAGCTCCTGCACCCGCGGTGCGAACTCGGCGACCCGGCGCGGGGTGAACGCCTTCGAGACCAGCCGCCGCAGCCGGGTGTGGTCGGGCGGGTCGATGTTGAGCAGATGCGTCATCAGCTCGGCCTTGCGCTCCCCCGGGATCCCCGTCTTCCCCTTGGCGTGCGCGGGCTCGTCGTGGTGCGCCGGGTTCTTCGACAGCCGCTGGTCGGCGAGCGCCTGCCGGGCGTCCGCGTACCGCGTCACCAGCCATGCCTCGACCCCGCTGGGCAGTTTCGCCCGATGGACGGGCGCGTGCTCGCGCAGCCAGGCGTAGGCGGGGTACGGATCGGTCGCGAACTCCCAGGTGAAGAGCTCGGGGGCGGGGGGTTCGGCGGGGGGCGTGCTCACCCTGAGACGGTACAAGGTCGCCGCCGCACGGGCGCGCCGGCGGCCGGGAGCCGCGTATGCGATCGTCACGTGAACCGGCGTACGCGGCCGAGATCCGCCGGGCACCGCCTAGATTCTCCGGAGTGGATGCCCAGTTGCTCAGGAGCACGTTCGCCGTTGTCGAGAGACGGGCCGAACACGCCGTCGCGTTCTTCTACTCCCATCTCTTCTGGAACAACCCGGGCGTCCGCGAGCTCTTCCCCGAGGACATGCGTCCCCAGCGCGACCGGCTCTTCGCCGCGCTCACCCATGTGGTGACCCATCTGGACGACCCGGCGCTTTCCGCCTATCTCGACCATCTGGGCCGTGACCACCGCAAGTTCCTGGCCACACCCGCCCTCTACGCCGCCGTCGGCGCCAGTCTGACCGCCGCCTTCGCGCACACCGCCGGGAGCGCGTGGACCGTCGAGGCCGAGAAGGCGTGGACCGAGGCGTACGGACACGTCGCCGACCTGATGATGCGGGGCGCGGAGGAGGCGGAGGAGGGCGGGGAGCCGGCCTGGTGGGACGCCGTCGTGGCACGCCACGAGCGGCTCGGCGACGACCTGGCGGTGCTGACCCTGCGCCCGCGCCGGCCCTTCGCCTATCTGCCCGGGCAGTACGCGGGCGTCAGCTCCCTGCGGGTCCCGCGGGTCTGGCGTACGTACTCCCTGGCCAACGCGGCCCGGGCGGACGGCACGGTGGACCTGCACGTCAGCCGGATCCCGGGCGGCGCGATGAGCACGGCGCTCGTCGAGGAGGTGCGGGAAGGCGAGCCGCTGCGGCTGAGCGCGCCCGGCGGCGCGCTGATCTCACGGACCGCGCCGGGCACTCCCCGGACGTACATCGCGGCCGGCACCGGCTGGGCGCCGGTGAAGGCGCTTCTCGAGGAGGTGGCCGAGGGGCCCGAGGGCACCGAGGCCCGGCTCTTCCTCGTCGCCCGGGCCAAGGAGTATCTGTACGGGAGGGAGGACGTCGCCCGTCTGAAGGAGCGGATACCCGGGCTGAACGTCACGTACATCGCCTCCGCACCGGACCATCCGCGCGACCAGGCGACCGAGCGGCTGATCCACGCGCTGTACGCCTGCGGCAACTGGCCGTCCCACGACGTCTACCTCGCGGGCCCGCCCGGCTTCCTCGCCGAGACCCTCCCGGTGCTGAGCCACCTCGGCGTGGCCCGGGTCCACCACGACCACCTCCCGACCGCGGGCCGCCTCCGCCCGGCCTCCACCGCCGAGTGGCTCATCGAGCCCCCGACACCCGCCTGGCACGACCCCGAGGCACGGACCCCTCGGCGTCGGTGAGGTACAGCCGGTCGCCGCTCCCCCGACCACGCGAACCCCGCGCACGGCGCCCGGCCCGAAGCGCCGTCGCACTCAGCCGGTCGGAACACCCCGACCACGCGGCCCTGCGCACGGCCCCCGGCCCGAAGCGCCATCACACCCAGACGCGCCGGAACACCCCCGACCACGCGAACCCCGCGCACGAGCCCCCGGCTCGAAGCACCGTCACACTCAGACGGTCGGAACGCCCTCCGTCGCGCGGATCGTGTCGCGGTAGGCGCGGGCGGCCGCTCGTAGTGCCGCCTCCGGGTCGATGCCGAACGCCTCCGCGCGGGCGGCGAGGGCCAGCAGTTCGTAGCCGATGCCCTCCCCCGTCGGCAGGGCAACGTCCAGGCCGGCCGTGCGCACCCGGCCCGCCAGCTTCGCGGCGAGCGCGAGCCCGGGCTGGCCGAGCGGCACCCCGTCGGTCACCGACGCGCGCTGCTTCTCGATCGCCTTCGTGCGCAGCCAGTGCGCCTTGACCTCCTCCGGCGTCTCGGCCGTCGCGTCGCCGAAGACGTGCGGGTGGCGGTGGATCAGCTTCTCCACGATCGCGCCTGCCACGTCGTCGACGGAGAAGGGCTCCTCCTCGTGGTCCTCGGCGATCCGGGCGTGGAAGACGACCTGGAGCAGCACGTCCCCGAGCTCCTCGCGCAGCTCGTCGCGGTCGCCGTCCTCGATCGCCTCGACGAGTTCGTACGCCTCCTCGATGCCGTACTTGGCGAGTCCCTCGTGCGTCTGCCGCGAGGACCACGGGCACTCACGGCGGATGCGGTCCATGACCTGCACCAGGTCGAGCAGACGGGCGCCGGGCAGGTCGTACGAGCCGGGCAGCAGCTCCAGGTCGGGCATCGTGACGCGGCCGGAGCCGGCCAGTCGGGCGAGCCCGTCGGTCAGGGCCTGGTCGCCCTCCCCGGAGGGCAGGACCACGACGGTCCGTCCCCCGGCACAGGCGTCGACCAGCTCCTGCGCGGCCGGGCGGGCGTGCTCGACGACGACACCGGCCTCGCGGAGGTACGGCAGCTGGGGGTGGTGCTCGTCGCCGCACAGCACCCGGTCGGCGCCGTGCAGCGCCTGCCACGCGGGCCAGGACAGCAGTCCGGGCGCCACGCGGTGGCTGGCGGTGAGCAGGACGATACGACCGGGCTCGACGGGTGCTTCAGCGTTCACCCTTCGACCTTACGTGGGGCTACGCGCCCGCTTCCACGGCCGGGTCGGGGGTGACGGGGCGCACCCAGGACGGGGTGTACGTGCCCAGCTGGATCTTCTTGTCGTCCCAGGCGCCGAAGCGCGGGTTCACGTCGATGTCGAGCTCCTTCGACGCGGCGGTGAAGACCTCGGTGAGCTTCTGCTGGCCCTCGGGGGTGTTCGCGATGCCGAGCTTCTCGGCGATCTTGTTCATGAGGACCGTGCGGCGGACGACCGCGTCGATCTGGTCGGGGGCGACCCCCTGCTGCTGGAGCAGCATCGCGGCGAGCTGGGTCTCACCGCCGCTCTGCTTCGCGAACTCGTCGCGCGCCTTCTGGATCTCCCCGCGGGAGGCGGAGATCCCGTTGTCCGCGGCGACCTTGTCCACGACCTTGTCGAAGATCATCACGTTGAGCTTCTCGCGGCTGAGGTCCCCGGTCGCCTGGATCAGCTGCGCCGCCTGCGGTGACGCCTCCTGCGCGGTCCGTACGTCACGCACCTGCGCCTGGAGGCTGGACACCTCGATCCGTTCGCCGCCGACGACCGCCGCCGCCCCTGGGTGGGGCTCACCGCCGCAGGCGGCGAGGAGCGGAGCCGCGGCGAGGAGTGCGGCGGAGACGGAGAGCGCAGTGCGGCGGTGCAAAGGAGCCTCCCGGCGTGGGTCGTGCCTCAGTTTGAACGACCTTGCGGTGATCGATGTTAGGCAGTCGCCGTGGCCTGGGCCACTACTTCGACGCGACTGCCTCCATCAACGACTCACGCGTTCGGGTGGTGGCGGCCCGCGGCCCGATCGGCCCCGGAACGTCCGTGTTCGTCGCCTTGACCAGGAAGTGCGGGCGGCGCTTCACCTCGTAGTAGATGCGGCCCACGTACTCGCCGACCAGTCCCAGCATCACCATCTGGACCCCGGCCAGCGCCGTGACGATGACGAGCAGCGTGACGTAACCGGGGGTGTCCACGCCCTTCACCAGGGCGACGCCGACGATCCAGGCCGCGTATGCCAGGGCCACCGACACGAGGATCATTCCCATGTACACGGCGGCCCGGAGCGGCTTGTTGTTGAAGGAGAGCAGTCCGTCGAGACCGTAGTTGAGCAGCTTTCCGAAGGTCCATTTCGAGCGACCCTCCTCGCGCACCGCATTCTCGTACTCGAATGTGGTGGTGCGGAATCCGACCCAGGCGAAAAGGCCCTTGGAGAATCGGTTGTACTCGGTGAGTTCGAGGATCGCGTCGACGGTACGGCGGGAGAGCAGCCGGAAATCGCCCACGCCGTCCACCAGCTCCACGTCCACCAGCCGGTTGATCGCCCAGTAATAGGCGCGCGCGGTCATGGTGCGGGTCACCCGGTCGCCCTTGCGGGTGCGCCGGGCGATGACCTGGTCGTACCCCTCGGCATGCAGGCCCACCATGCGGTGCACGAGCTCCGGCGGGTGCTGGAGGTCCGCGTCCATGATGACGACGGCGTCGCCCTCCGCGTGCTGGAGGCCGGCCAGCATCGCGGCCTCCTTCCCGAAGTTCCGGCTGAAGGAGACATAGCGGGCGCGGGGGTCGGAGGCGGCGATCTCCTCCAGGAGCGGGAGCGTACGGTCGTGACTTCCGTCGTCCACATAGACCAGCTCGAATTCACCGTCGAAACGGGAGAGTTCGGCGGTCACATGGTCGTGAAAGCGACCGATGATCTCTTCTTCGTTGAAACACGGGACCACGATCGAGAGCAGCACACGGGACACGACAACCCACCCGGATGTCGTCGGCCGATTCGAAACATGACGACGAGGCGACCATTGAGTGAACTGGCCCCGGAGGAACACACTTTCGTGTTCCGTACTGGCATATTCGCACCATCATGCCTGATCAGACGAGACGGATCGTGGGCCGTGCCGCCGGCCTCGCCGCGTTCCTCACCGCGCTCGCCGTCTGCGCCGGGGACGCCGTCGCCCGCACCTTCCCGTTCGGACCCGAGCGACGCGGCGTCAACGACCTGTCCAACCAGTTCGTCCCGTACCACGCCCATCTGTGGGACCTGCTGCACGGCAGGGCCGACGGCGGGCTGCTGCTCAACTGGCAGTCCGGCTGGGGCACCAGCTTCCTGCCCGACCTCGGGACGTATCTGGGCAGCCCGTTCGCGCTCCTCGTCGCGCTCTTCCCGCGCGCGGACATCGAGTACGCGGTCTACGGCGTCACGATCCTGAAGATGGCCGCCGCCGCCGCCGTCATGACCGTGGCGCTGCTGCGATCCCGGCTGGGCACCTGGTGGGCGGCGGCGGTGCTCGGCGCCTCGTACGGGCTGTGCGGCTGGGCCGTCACGGAGGCCACGTACAACCCGATGTGGCTGGACGGTCTGATCGCCTTCCCGCTGCTGTGCCTGGTCGGCGACTGGGTACGGGAGGGTCGCCGGCCGCTCCTCGGCCCTGCCGTCGTCGCCCTGTGCTGGGTCGCGAACTTCTACACCGCGTACATGGCCACGATCGGCGCGGCCCTGGTGCTCTTCGTCCGTCTGCTGCTCGCGAACGAGCTCAGGATCCGCGTCCTGGTGCGGGCCGTGGTGACCGTGCTGCTCGGGATCGGGCTCGCCGCGCCCATCCTGGTACCGGTCTTCCTCGGCTCCACGCGCGCGTACCCCGGTGTGGTCAGGCGGTTCCAGCCGGTGGACTGGACGGACTTCCTCGCGCGTCTGCTCCCGGCGACGTACAGCTTCTCCTCCCCCGCCGCGTTCCTCGGCACGGGAACCCTGCTGCTGGCGGGCGCGCTGCTCTTCCACCGGAAGGTCCCGCGACGGGAGCGCCTGGTGTGGGCCGGGTTCGCCGCCGCGGTCGCCGTGTCGATGCAGTGGGGCCCCACCCATCTGGTGTGGCATGTCTTCGCGACCCCCAACGGCAGCCCGTACCGGCAGACGTTCGTCCTCTCCGGCGTCCTGGTCCTCGCCGCCTGGCTCGCCCTCTCCCACGGCTGGCCCGGGCGGCGGGAACTGCTCGGCGGAGCGGGCGTGGTGGCGGTGGTCGCCGTGGGCGCGACCGCCAGCGACCTGGTGACCGGCTGGACGTACCCCCTGCTCGCCCTCGGCCTCGCGGCGGCCGGCGGCGCGCTGTGGTCGGCCGCCGGGGGACGCGGCCGGTACGGGGTGGTGGCGGCGGTGCTCCTCGCGGGATCGCTCGTCGGGCAGGCGGCCGCGACGACGGCGTACGCGGACCGGGAGCGGCTGTCGCGGCTCGACGACTATCCGGCCTGGGGCGCGGAGCAGGACCGGCGGACGGCGGCGCTCGCCGAGGCCGACGGCTGGCCGGAGTACCGCACCGACTCCGGCCGTCCGCGGATCACCGGCAACGAACCGCTTCTCCTGGGTGGTCAGGGCGTCGCGTACTACAGCAGCCACACTCCGGAGGTGCTGACGAGGACGCTGGCCGCGCTCGGCGGCGGCTGGACCTCGCGCGGCCGCAATCTGCAGAGCCTCGACAACCCGGTGACGGACGCGCTGTTCGGGGTCGGCGCCCGGTGGCGGGACGACCGGGTGGTGCGGACGGAGCGAGTGCTGCCGCTGGTGACGGTACGTCCGGAGGGCGCCGACGTTCCCCGGTACGGGGCCTCGCCGTTCCGCAACCAGGAGATGCTGCTGGGCTCGTCCGTGTACACGCTGCCCGCCGACGGGGTCTGCCCGGTGGGCAGCGAGGTCTTCCTCTGGGCGCCCGACTTGCGGGGGACCGCGCGGCTCGGCCCCGGCGGTCGGACGGTGCGGTCGGAGGGCGGGACGCCGAAGTGGCGGGCCGCGCTGACCTCGCTGGGTCCGCAGGAGACGGCGGGCACGAAACCGGTCCTGGAGGGCAGGGGCACCCGCGGCCACCAGGTCGGCTGCCTGGACCGCGGGCGACTGGCGACGGCGGTGGAGGGTCTGCGTGCGAGCACGGCGGCCTCGATCACCTCGCTCCGGGTCACCGACAGCGGCGTCCGCGCGGAACTCGCGCCGGGAACGAAGGGGACGGTGGTGCTCGCGGCCCCCCGCATCGCGGGCTGGACGTGCGACGGCCGCGCCGCCGACGCGTACGGCGGCCTGGTGGCGACCAAGGTCGCCGGCCGGACATCGGTGACCTGCGACTTCCGTCCCCCCGGCCTCCGGGCGGGCCTGGCGGCGGGGGCGGCGGCACTGATCCTGATGACGGCGCTGACGGCCTGGCAGCGAAGGAGACGGACACCGGGTCCGCGTACGGACCCGGCCCGCGAGCACGGGGGCGTACGCGAGTCGGCCGACGCACTCACCTGACCGGCGGCGGGCTCGACGGCACCCGGAGCCGCCAGCGGACCTCCCCGTCCTGCCACTCGTCGGTGGGCGTGAGCCCGGCGGCGGTGGCGACGGCCGCGGATGCCGCGTGGTCGGGGTGGACGTGCGCGACGAGGGTCCGTACCCCCTGCGCGCCGAGCCACCCGACGAGCCCCCGCACCGCTTCGACGGCGATCCCGCGCCCCTGCCACGGGGTCCCCACGATCCAGGCGATCTCGGCGGCTTCCCCGTCGACGGTCGCCTGCACGGTCCCGACGAGGGGGCCTCCGTCCTCGAGCCGGACGACCCAGTTGCACCACGAGACCCCGGCCTGGGGCGACCCCACGACGAGCCGCTCGTAGCGGGCGCGCAGTGCCCGCGGGGTGAGCGGGGTGCCCCCGATGAAGCGGTGGAGCGAGGGATCGCCGAGCACGCCCGCCATCTCCTGGGCGTGGTCGACGGCGAGGGGGAGCAGGGTGAGCCGGGCGGTGGGGACGGGCTCGGGCTGAAGGGTCACGTGACCTCCGGGGGGTCGTCGATCGGGCAGGGCAGTAGGGGTCCCACAGACAATTTTGTAAGTACTGGCCGCCCTGTTGTCGCCCTCGCAGCATGGATCGCACAACCACCACCCCCTCCGGAGAGGAGCACACCCATGTCAGCCCACCACCCCGTCCCCGTGACCGTCCTCGGGCTCGGATCGATGGGGAGCGCACTGGCCGACGCGTTCGTCGGCGCCGGCCATCCGACCACCGTGTGGAACAGGACCGCCTCGAAGGCCGCACCCCTCGTCGCCAAGGGGGCCGTTCACGCGCGGACGGTGGGCGAGGCCGTCGCGGCGAGCGAACTCGTCGTCGCCTGTCTGACCACGTACGACGACACCATCGCGGCCCTGGAGCCGGCCGCCGACGTGCTGGAGGGACGGGCGCTGGTGACCCTCAACAGCGGGTCGCCGACCGGGGCGCGCCGGATGGCCGTGTGGGCGGGCGGGCACGGTGCGCGTCATCTCGACGGGGCCGTCAAGAACGTGCCGGCCGCCGTCGGCGCCGAGAGCACCCTCGTCTACTACAGCGGCGACCACGCCGTCTTCGAGGAGTTCGAGTCGACGCTACGGGTGTTGGGCGGCGACACCGTGCACCTCGGCACCGACCCGGACCTCGCCGCCCTGTACGAGATGGCGGTGGGCGGCACCCTGCTGCCCGCGCTCGTCGGCTTCTTCCAGGGCGCGGCGGCGCTGCGGGCACGCGGGCTCGACGCCGCCTCGATGGTGCGGTTCAGCGTCAAGTGGTTCGAGATGATCAACTCCGTACTGCCCGTCTTCGCCGAGGAGATCGACAGCGGCGACTACGGCGATCCGGCCTCCTCGGTGAGCATGTTCCTCGCCGGAGCCGCCCATGACGAGGAGCTCGGCAGGGAAGCGGGGCTCGACGTGGAGTGGCTGGGGCCCTTCCGCGAGCTTCTGGAGCGGGCCGTCGAGGCCGGCCACGGCGAGCACAGCATCTCCGCGCTGACGGAGGTCCTCCGCAAGCCGCGGTGAACGTGACGAAGGGCCGGACCCATCGGGTCCGGCCCTTCGTCGTGCGCCTGGCGTCAGTTCACTTGACGGGGTTCAGGCAGAGCACGAACTTGTACGACTCCAGCTGCTGCGCGAGCGCGACCTCGCTCACGTCGCCGCACTTGTCGACGTCGAAGGTGTCGTCGACGACCTTCACGACCTTGTAGAGGTCGGGGACCTTCTCGCCGCACGGCTTGGTGTCGACCTCGGGGTCGTTCTCCGGGCCGGTCACCGTCACGCACTCGCCGACCTTGGCGGAGACGGGCGCCTCGCCCGTGAGGTACGGAAGGCCGAGCTTCCAGAACAGGACGGCCGCGATGGCCACGACGATGCTGAGGATCGTCTTGCCTATGCTGCGCTTCTTCTTCGCCGGCTCGACGGGCGCGAGCGGCTGGTCCGGGGTGGCGGGCGGCGTCGTCATGAGGGATTCCTTGGGGACGTGAGCATGATCAGACGCGAACGCTACATCGCCCCGAACGGGCAAAACGGACCCGAAAGATCCACTTCCCCATCAGTTGTGGACTCGTGATTCTGGCGCCCCGTCAGGCGAACCGGCCCATCTGCTGCTGACGCGCCAGCGCCCGCCTCAGATCAGTCGGAAGCGCGTGGTACGGGCCGTATGTCCGCTCCGTGTCGTACAGCAGCGCCTGGAGCTGCTGGTGGCCGGCCGAGTGGTCGCCCATCGCCAGGAGCAGCATCCCGATCCGCCGCCGGATGTCGAAGAACCGGGCCTGGTCCGCTCCGTGTTCGTGGAACGGCAGCAGCGCCCGGTACTCCGTCAGCGCGGCCGCCGTCTCCCCGAGCTGCTCCAGGCACTGCGCCGCCTCGTAGCGGAACTGCAGGGTCTGCGGGTCGGCTGGGCCCGCCTCGGCCGCCCGGTCGTCGGCGAGACGGCGCAGCTCCGGAAGGGCGCGGCGGTACTGACCGTCGTCCATGAGGGTCGTCGCGTACTGCTTGCGCAGGATCCGGACGACGGGCGAGTGCTCGCCGTGCTCGGCGGCGGCCGCGGGCAGGATCGAGCCGAGGAGGTCGACGGCCCGCGTGAGGGAGCCCTCGCCGAGCAGCCGCTTGACCTCGTCGACGGTGGCGGCGACATCGGGGCGCGCGACGGGCGGTGCGACCGGCGGCGCGGGGACGGACGCCCGGTCGGGCCAGGGCGCATGCGGCCGCAGGAAAGGGCGGGTCGGGTCGAGCGGCCCCGCGGGAGCGCCGCGCGCGGGCAGCAGCGGCAGCAGCGCCTCGTACACCTCGTGCGCGCCGGAGGGGCGGTGCTGGGGGTCCTTGGCGAGCAGCCGCAGCACGAGCGCCTCCAGGACCTCCGGCACCTCGGGGCGCAGCTGGCGGACCGGGAGCGGGGGCTCGTAGAGGTGACGGTGCAGGACGCCGAGCGCGGTCGAGCCGGCGAACGGCACGTTCCCGCTGAGGAGTTCGTGGAGCAGGATGCCGAGCGCGTACAGGTCCGTGTACGGGCCGACCGCGCCGCCCATCGCCTGCTCGGGCGCCATGTAGGCCGGGCTGCCGATCGGCGAACCGGTGTGGGTGAGGCGGGTGGTGTCGGTGTCCAGGACGGAGGCGACGCCGAGGTCGAGGACGGTGACGGTGCCGTCGGGACGCACCATCACGTTCCGGGGCTTGAGGTCGCGGTGGACGATCGGGACCGCGTGCACGGCGGCGAGCACCGCGCACAGCTGCGCGGCGACGGAGACGGCCCACTCCCAGGGGTACGGGTCGTGCTCGGCGAGGTGGTCGGAGAGGTCCGCGCCGTCGAGGTACTGCATGACGAGATAGAGGTCGTCGCCGTCGCTGCCGGCGTCGTGGACCGTGACCAGGCCGGGATGGTCGACCTGGGCCGTGACCCGGCACTCGCGCACGAAGCGGCGCCGGAGCTCCTCCGCCGCGGTGGCGGGGCCGGTCATGGTGGCGGGACGGAGCAGCTTGACGGCGACGCGGCGGTCGAGCCGCCCGTCGTACGCCGTCCAGACCTGGCCCATGCCGCCCTGGCCGATGACCGTGGAGAGTTCGTACCGGCCACCGATGACGCGTCCGTTCACCGACCGCCCTCTCGCGGGTCCTTCGGCTCCTTGCGGAGGAGGTCGCTGAGTTCGTCCAGCTCGGCGCGGACCTGGTCGATCCGGGGGCCGGGCACCGGAGGCTGCGGCGGTACGGCGGGCTGGGGCGGCTGGGACGGAGCCGCGGGCTGCGGCGGTACGGCGGCCTGCGGCGGCGCGACGGGCCCCGGCTGCGGCGGGTAGCCGTAGCCGGCCCGGTGCTGCGGGACCGTCGTCCCGTACGGCGTGAACGCCGCGGGCGGCACGGGGAGCGCGAGACGGACCTTGTCGTGCCGAATGTCGGCGACCAGGAAGTAGACGGTGAATCCCAGGGCGTTGAGCAGGATCATGCTCATCGCGACGTCGGCCTGCGTCGTCTCGACGTCGTCGGGCAGCAGGACGAGGCCGGTGATCATGACGGCCGCGGACACTCCGCACAGGATCCAGTCCAGCGTGCGACGGGTCACGACCGCGAGCCGGATCATCGTCCCCCACGTCAGGAACCCGATGCTGAGCAGCGGAAGTACCGCGAAGAGCACACGCAGCACGATCACCGACGCGGGGACGGCACGCTGCGGTGTCTGAGGCGGAAAGCCGTGGCCGTACATTCCTGCTCCTGGGCACTGGGGTCGGGTGCGAAGAAGAGCGTATACACCCCTGACGACAACGGTTCCGGGTTGTACGGAACCGTTGTCGAACAGTCAGGATGCGCCGCTGTCGCCGACCTGCCCGCCCGGGCCGTCGAGCGGACCGGTGCCCGGCGTTCCGCCTCTACGGAACAGCGGGGTGCCGTCGCCCGCCCCTACGGGGCGACCGTGCCGTCCGCCAGGCCGTCGTGCAGGCCCTGGACGAGCTGCTCGCCGAGGCGGGCGGTGAGCCGTAGCGCCTCCTCGAATTCGGCGAGCGCCCGGAACCGTTCACCGAGCCGGCGCTGCTCGACGAGCGGCAGGCGCGGCAGTTGGAGGCGGCGGACGTCGAGGCGGGTGGCGGTGGAGGCGTAGCTGCTGGCCTGCCGGGTGTTGGCGGTGGCACGGACGAAACCGGCGAGGAACCAGGGGTCGAGGGCCGACGGGTCGGGGCGCAGCAGCTGGAGGTTGCGGCCGAGTGCGGCGCCCGCGGTGGCGGCGTCGACGACCCGTACGGCGGTGCCGCCGCCGAGGACCGGTACGACGACGTCGCCGGCGGCGAGCAGGACCGGCTCCTCCGGCGGGCCGTCGGGGAGCGTGCCGGAGGGGGCCTGGGCGGCGAGGACGTCGTGGTCGGTGAGGACGGCGACGGGGGCGCCCGCGAGTGCCGTGCCGGCGCCTCCCGCGCGCAGGGTCACGGCGCCGCCGCGGGCGAGTTCGCCGACGGTGGTCACGGGCCAGCGGACCGGGCCCGCGGGTGACGCGGCCGGGCCGGACACGGCGGGCGGGGTCAGCTCCTGGGTGCGGCTCAGGGTCTTCGTGAGCCGGTCGCGCACCTCGGTCAGCTGGGCCGCGCCCTCGGCCGCCGCCGGGGGCGGCAGGTGGCGGGCGGGGGCCAGGTCGACGTCGTCGTCGAGGAGTTCGATGACGGGTACGGAACGGCTCGCCCCCGGAGTCTCGGCGACCGTGCCGTCCTTGTCGAAGGGCAGCCAGGCGTCGAGAACGGCGGCGTGGACGGCCTGCCAGTCGAGCCGGTCGCGCCCCGCGCCGCCACCGCCGGCCTGGTCGGTGGTGGTCGTGGCGGTGGTGTCGACGACGAGCAGTTCCGGCGAGGGGGCGATGCCCGCGACGGGCTTGCGCAGCACCCACAGGTGCAGCGGGATGCCGTACGGGGGTGCCGCGCCGGCGGGCAGGGCGACGACGGCCCGCAGGGCGCCCCTCCTGAGGAGGTCGGCGCGGATGCGACGGCCGGAGCGGCGGGAGGCGGCGGCCGGCGGCATGAGCAGGACGGCGGTGCCGCCGGGGCGCAGCCGGGCCAGGGCGTGCTGGACCCAGGCCAGTTCGGACTCCGTGCGGGCCGGGAAGCCGTACTCCCAGCGTGGGTCGTAGGCCAGTTCGTCGTGTCCCCAGTTGCGCTCGTTGAACGGCGGGTGGCAGAGCACGGTGTCGGCCGTGATGTGCGGGAACGCGTCGGCGCGCAGGCTGTCGCCGGTCCGCACCCGGATGTCGGCGTCGGAGGCCAGCGCGAGGCGCAGGGCGGTGAGCGCGGCCAGGTCGGGGTCGGCGTCCTGGCCGTGGAGGGCGCCGGGTTGTTCGACGGCGCGGAGCAGCGTGCCGGTGCCGGAGGCCGGGTCGAGGACCGTGGGGCGGGGGCCGGCGCCGGGGGCGGCGAGGGCGGCCATCAGGGCGGCGGGGCCGGGCGGGGTCAGCGTGTACTGGCGCGGGTTGGCGTCGAGGTGCCGGCCGAGCAGGAACTCGAACGCCTGGCGGGCCCCGGTCTCGGCGGCGAGGTCGGCGGCCCCGCGCACGAGGGCCACGGAGGGGGCCAGTTCGGCCGCGCCGGGCGTACGGACGGCCCTCTCGGGTCCGAAGCGTTCGGCGAGGACCTCCTCCAGCGCGACCGGCAGGGTCTCGGTGAGCCGTGGGTCGGAGACGGCGGCGAGCGCCGGCCAGGCGGTGGAGCGGTCCCGTACGAGCAGCAGGACGCAGCCGGCCTGGACGAGGGCGGTGACGGCGCCCGCCGGATGGCCGGTGACCTGCTGCCACACCCGCTCGCGCAGGGGGACCTCGGCGAGCTTGCCCTGGGCGCGGAGCCACTGCTCGACGTCGGCGAGGGCGAAGGAGGGGCTGGTCTCCGTCCCGCCCACGGGGCGGGGGAAGTCGGCGTGTCGGCGGCGCCAGTTGCTCACGGCGGCCCGTCCGACCCCCGCGAGCCGGGCGATCCCCGCGGCGGTGACCTCTGCTGCGTGCTCCGGCACCTGGCTGACTCCCCTCGTCCCGCTCGGACGTCGTCCGCACGTCACGTACCCGCTGCTGTGACCCCGATCTTACTGACGAACGCAAGGCGCACCACTTCACAGCGTGAGTCGATTCATTTTCCGTGAACCGTGTTGACTCGGTTCACAGCCTCTGTTGTTATTGATCCATCGCTCCACGGGGTCCTCGACGGGCCTCGATCACAGTCGATGCTTCATGTCCTGGAGGACACCCATGTCGTACGACACCCAGATCCCGCAGGCCCCGCAGGTGGCCATGCGCAACGGGCTCGGCACCGCGGCCCTGATCCTCGGCATCATCGGTACGCTCTCCGGCCTCATCCCGCTCTTCTTCTGGCTGGCCGGCATCCTCGGCGTGATCGCGCTGATCCTCGGCCTGGTGGGCAGAGGTCGCGTGAAGCGCGGCGAGGCGAACAACAAGGGCGCGACGACCACCGGCGCGATCCTCGGCCTCGCGGCCCTGATCCTCTCGGTGGTGGGCGCGGTGATCACCTTCACCGCCGTCAGCGACGCGGTCGACGAGATCGACAAGTCCATCAAGGACGCCGCCCCGAAGGACCCGTCGGGCGGCAAGGCGGCCAAGTCCCTCGCGGCCGGTGACACCTCGGTCTACGACGACATCAAGGTCTCGGTCTCGGAGGCCAAGGCGTACAAGCCCAGCGAGTTCGCCGCCGGCCACACCGAGGGCAACAAGGCCTACCAGGTGACCGTCGTCATCGAGAACGGTGGCAAGGAGAAGTTCGACGCCGCGCTCGTGACGCTGACCGCCCGCGCCGGCAAGGACGGCGTGACCGCCGAGCAGATCTTCGACGACAAGGTCGGCACCGGTTTCAGCGGGTCCATCCTGCCCGGCAAGAAGTCCACGGTCGTCTACGCCTTCGACGTCCCGAAGGACGCGAAGAACCTCGCGGTCGAGGTCAGCCCCGGCCTGGAGCACGAGGCCGCCCAGTGGGAGCTGAAGGTCGGCTGACCCCGCTGACCCCTCCTCGCCTCACCCGGGCACCACATCCGTAGGCACCACCCCCACCCCGCCCCCCGCCCCACCCCGGAGAACCCACCATGTCTGCCCCCCGCCACCCCCGCACCCGCCGCACGGCCCTGATCGCCGCGCTCTGCGCCGCCGCCGCGCTCGGTGCCACCGCCTGCGGGCCCTTCTCCGACGACGCGAAGGCGTCCGGCCCCTTCGGAGACCTGACCGGACCTCAGATCTCCAACAAGGCGATCGCCGCGACGAAGAAGGCCGACTCCCTGACCCTCGACCTCGCCCTGAAGACGACCGACGGGCCGATGAAGGCGTACCTGTCGATGGACACCCGGGGGAAGTGCGCCGGCACCCTGACGGTCGGCACGACGGGCACGGCCGAGCTGATCAAGGCCGACGACAAGGACGTCTACCTCCGCTTCGACGAGGCGTTCCTGAAGGAGCAGGCGAAGGGCGAGTCGGCCGAGGTGCAGAAGGCGGTCCTCAAGGAGCTCAAGGGCCGCTGGGTGAAGACTCCGGTGACCGACCCGGACGCCAAGGACAGCCTCGAACTCTGCGACCTGAAGGCGCTCCTCGGCGACTTCGAGCAGGGGATCAACTTCGCGGTCAAGGGCGGGGAGACCACCGTGGGCGGCAAGAAGGCGCTGATGGTGACGGAGAAGTCCGGCGGCGAGACGACGACGGTCTACGTGGCGACGGAGGGCGAGCCGCACATCCTGAAGATCGTGTCGGCGGGCGGCGAGGAGCCGGGGACGATCACGTTCAGCGGGTACGGCAAGCCGGTCGGGGCGAAGGTGCCGGCGACCAAGGACGTCCTGGACGAGTCGAAGACCGGCTGACGGTACGGGTGGGTGACGAGGGTGTGAGGGCCGCCGGAGGGGGGCGGCCCTCACACCCTTCGCGGTGTTCACAGGGCGCCTCGGTTCACGGCCGGTCCGGTGTTCACAGCCGGGCCACTGTTCACAGGGCGTCCACCGTTCACAGCGCTGCCGGAGTTCACGGCCGGTGGCGTGGATTCACAGCCGGTGGCGGACCCAGACGTTCGGCTCGACGTAGACGGCGTAGCCACGCGTGGTCTCGCAGTGGACCGGGACGAGCGCGCCCTCGACCTCGACCGGGCCGTCCGTGTCGAACGGCAGGCCCGTCCATGCGCGCCACTGCTCGACGGACGCGCCGATCGTCATCGAGGCCGGGGCGATCGCCTCGATCGTGGCCCCCGCGCGGACGTGGACGCGCAGCCACGGATCGTGCGGCAGGCCGTCCGACGCACGGGTACGGAAGGCGTACTCGTGGATGGAGGCGGCGGCCTCCAGATGCTTTCCGTTGGGGCGGACCGGGGCGACGACCTCGGAGAAGCCGTGCCGGCGGGCGTTGTCCCGCATGGCGTCCAGCATCTTCGCCGAGAGCCCGTGCCCGAGCGCGCTCGTGTCGACGGTGATCTCGATCGCGCTGACGGTGTCGGGGGTACGCCCGTGCCGCCGGTCGGAGAACGCCCACAGCAGCACCTGGTCCCAGCCGGTGGCGGGCAGTTCGCCGCGGCCCTCGGCCCGGAGCTGGAAGGGAACGCTGAGGCCGCGGGCGACGACCCTGCCCTCGGAGTCCGTGGCGACGAGGACGTACTCCGGCAGCTCGGCCACGATCCGCCCGAAGTGGGACCAGCCGACGGGGTCGTACATCATGAACTCCGGCCAGAGGTCCTTCATCCCCCACATCGGAGCTTCGAGCTCGGGGCGTTCGGCGAGGGTCGTTATGTTCAGCTCCATGAGGGCGCAGGCTAACGACCGTTCGCCGGCATCCCAACCGATTTACGTCACGGCGTCAGCCGCCGCACTGGCGCAGCATCGTCTTCTTGTCCGGTGCGGTCACCGGCATCTCGTACTTGGTGGCGACCTGGGCGAAGCGGACGGCGTAGGCGCACCTGATCCGTTGCGCGGGGGGCAGCCAGGACGCGGGGCCGGAATCGCTCTTGGCCGAGTTGGCCCGCCCCTGGACGGGGATCAGATTCAGTACGTCGTTGGCGAACTGCTTGCGCTTGCTCACCGGCCAGCGCGAGGAGCCCATCTGCCAGCTGTACGACAGCGGCACGACGTGGTCTATCTGCACCTCGGCGGCCTTCGACTTGCGCCACTCGATGGTCTTCCCGGTGTACGGGTCCTGCAGCGTCATGGCGACGACCACGCAGTCGGAGCCGTCGCGGAAGCGGAGGTCCTGAGCATCGCGGCGCAGCAGATCGTTTCGGGTGTCGCACCCGTTCCTCGCCAGCGGGACCCCGTCGGCGGTGTCCAGCCAGGCATGGCCGAACTTGTCCCGGTCGTAACCCGTCTTCGGCCCCCGCCCCTTCGTGGACAGCCCCTCGATGAGCTTTCGTGCCGTGGCCTCGTCCGCGTCCGTCGCCACGGGGGCGAGTCCCGGCTTCGTGCCGTCCGGATTGTCGAGGGGACTGACCGCCCTTCCGTCCGGCGCGACCGGCCCGCCGGGGGCGCCAGGGTCCGCCGTACAACCGGAGGTTATGAGGACCGCGGCGACAAGTGCGGTGAGGGGGAGGGTCTTCGGGTAGCTGGGCACGCGGGGATCCTAGCCAGGCCCTTCGCGGTCCAGACCATTGAGCCGTTCGGCGCGCGGAATCGACAGGGGGCGCGTAGCGTCGAATGAGCTGTTTGTCCCCTTCCTAAGGAGTCGCACACATCATGGGGATCATGGACAAGCTCAAGGGCATGATGGGCCAGCATCCGGACAAGGCCGGACAGGCCGTCGACCGCGGCGGCGACATGATCGACCAGAAGACCGGCGGGAAGCACGCCGGCAAGGTCGACCAGGGCCAGCAGAAGGCACAGGAGTACATCGACAAGCAGCGGGGGCAGGACCAGCCCCCCACCTGACGACTCCCCCGCACCTGTGCGGCCGTGGGGTGCGCCTGCGC